>DAOMFF010000160.1:0-4077 GCA_035429665.1 Azonexus sp. | reverse complement strand
CATCACTTCTTTACCGCCGGCATGCCGGTGCCGGCGCTGATCTACTTCATGTTCAGCACGATGGCGATCTCGCTGCCCCTCGCCGTCCTCTTCTTCTGCTGGATCGCGACCATGTGGAAGGGCGCGATGACCTTCGAGACGCCAATGCTCTTTGCCATCGGCTTCATCGTTCTCTTCGGCATTGCCGGCCTGACTGGCCTCATTCTGGCGGACGTCGCCGCCGATGCCCAGTACCATCACAGCTATTTTGTTGTCGCCCACTTCCATTACGCGCTGTTTGCCGGCGGCATCATGGGCGTGATGACCGGAGTCTATTACTGGCTGCCTAAGTGGACCGGCCACATGTACAGCGAATCCTTGGGCAAGTGGCATTTCTGGCTGACGGTTGTTTCCTTCAACCTGACCTTCATACCGCAATTCTTCCTCGGTCTGGCCGGCATGCCACGGCGCATTCCGGATTACGCGCTGCAGTTTGCCGAGTTCAACGCCATTTCCACAATCGGCGCCTTCATTCTGGGAATAAGCCAGTTGCTCTTCGCCTGGAACGTCTGGGCTTGCATCCGCGGTGGTCGCAAGGCAACGGATCAGGTATGGGAAAGCGCCAAGGGCTTGGAGTGGGAACTGCCGTCGCCGCCGCCGCACCATAGCTGGGAAATTCAGCCCCAAGTCAAGTAAGGAAGGAGTGCACCATGGAAGAGCAGCCGTTCGGCAGCGCCGACCTTGAACGCCGCCGCGCCGCATCGCGTCGCCTCGGCTGGCTGATCGGGCTGATCGTGCTGCTGGTCTATATTGCCGGCCTGTTCATCAAGCGCTAGATGATGGAGCAGACGCATCCGGTCGCGCCGAACAATCAACGGCTCGTGCGCCGCCTCCTGCTCCTGGTGGCGGCAGCATTCGCGTTCGCCTTCGCGTTGGTCCCGCTGTATAACGTGCTGTGCGAAGCTACTGGCTTCAACGGCAAGACTGCCGGTCAGAAACCGATACGTGACGGCTTCGGCGTCGGTGGTCTCAAGACGGAGTCGGCGCCAGCCGCGAGCGTCGATGTCACGCGAAAGATCACCGTTGAATTCACTGGCACGGTCATGCCCGGCCTGCCTTGGGACATGCGTCCGCTGACATTCAAGCTTGACGCGCACCCCGGCGAACTGCAGCAGGTGACCTATCTGGTGCGCAATACTTCGAATCGCGAGATCACCGGGCAGGCGGTTCCCAGCATAACGCCGGGTCAGGCCGCCCAATACTTCGACAAGATCGAGTGTTTCTGTTTTTCCCAGCAGACGCTTGGTCCCGGTGAAGCGCAGGAGATGCCGCTCGCGTTCATCATCAAGCCGGGCATCAGCCGTGACATTACCCACATAACCCTGTCCTACGCCTTTTTCGGCGTCGACGGGCAGAGACAGACATTGACCAGCGCCAGGGAGGCCCGATGAAAACCAGCACTGTCCAAGCCGGTTCGCGCGAACATTACTTTGTTCCCGAGCCCAGTTTCTACCCGACAATACTATCGGGCGGCATGTTTCTCCTCGCACTCGGTTTCATCCAGGCCATAAACAATTTCCCGCTCGGAAAATGGGTCATGCTGGGCGGTTTCGGGGTCATCCTCTATGTCCTCTTCGGCTGGTTCGGGCGGGTGATCAGCGAATCGCAGAGCGGTTCCTATCGTGACTGGGAGGATCTTTCCTTCCGCTACGGCATGATCTGGTTCATCGCCACCGAGGTCATGTTCTTCGCTGCCTTTTTCGGCGCATTATTCTACGTTCGCATAATATCGGTGCCGACGCTCGGCGGTATGGACGAGGCCCACGGCTTCAGCCTGTGGCCCGATTTTTCTGGCACCTGGCCAACGAGTGGACCGGCGGGGCCGAAGTTCACGCCAATGGGCGCCTGGGGCATACCGGCGATCAACACGGCATTGCTCCTCAGTTCCGGTGCCACCGTTACGTGGGCTCACTGGGGCTTGCTGCGCAACAACCGCAGTCAGCTGATCCTCGGTCTCGCCGCCACCGTGCTGCTCGGTATCCTGTTCCTCGGCTTTCAGGCCTACGAATACCATCACGCCTACACCGAAATGGGCCTGACCCTAGGCGCCGGCGCCTATGGCGCCACCTTCTTCATGCTCACCGGCTTCCATGGCTTCCATGTGACGCTGGGAACCATCATGCTGCTGGTCATCCTGCTGCGCAGCATCAGTGGTCATTTCAGCGCGGAACGCCACTTCGCCTTCGAGGGCGTGGCGTGGTACTGGCACTTTGTCGATGTCGTCTGGCTGATCCTGTTCGTGTTCGTCTATTGGGTATAGCCTGGAATGAACCCGAACCGGAACCCGGCAAGCAATAACAGAAACAGCGAAATGGACAGTCCGATGCGCACGGTCAGCGCGCGGGCTGTCCGGACGCCGGTCCCCCGGTCACGGTAGATGTAGAAAAGCCCGGAAAACAGGCTTCCGAGAATGCCCAACAACAGCAGAACCACGAGTACCTTGATCATCGCTGACTCCCTCGAAATAAAGACCTTGGAACAGTATGCGCGCCCGTCGGGCAACCCGGCAAGGGCCAGTCGGCGACAGGTGGCAATACTTGGAGGCCTGCTGCTCGCCGTGTTGCTTCCGATGTTCATCTCGCTTGGGTTGTGGCAATGGCGCAAGGCCGAGATCAAGACTGTCATGCAGGCCGAACTCGATGCGCGCAGCACCGGCGTGCTGGTTGCAATGCCGACGACACCCGGCGACGGGGAGTCGCTGCGCTTTCGTCATGTGATCGTGCGCGGAACCTACGATGCCTCGCGCCAGGTCCTGATCGACAACCGACTGCATCAGGAGCGGGCCGGTTATCACGTGATCACCCCGCTGCGCCTCGAAGGCTCGGAGATGCGCGTCCTGGTCAATCGCGGCTGGCTGCAGGCCGCTGCCGATCACCGTATCCTGCCGCAGGCCAGCGTGCCGGACGGCATCGTCGAAGTGACGGGCATCGCCGTCGTTCCCGGCCAGCGTTTTTTCAATCTGGCTCCGCAGCCATCCAGTGGCTGGGAGCCGGTCTGGCAGAATCTCGATCTTGAGCGCTTCCGTCAGGTGATGACCTTTCCGCTGCAACCGGTGGTCATCCAGCTCGATCCCCAAGCGCCGGGCGGTTATCTGCGCGAATGGCCCCGTCCCGATGAGCGCGCGGAGCGCCACCGCAGCTATGCCCTGCAATGGTTCGGGTTCGCCGCAGCCAGCGTGGGCATCTGGGTGTTTTTCCTGCTGCGCCGGCCGTGACGACGATGGCGCTCCAAGAAGAAGCCCCTCGCAAGGCCAGCGGCCTGCCCACCCTGGCGCTGGTCGTCAGCCTGCTCGCCCTGCCCTTCGTCATCGCCACGGGCCTCTATTTCATCGGCTGGCAGCCCGACCGCACAGCGAACAACGGGCACCTCGTCAATCCGCCAGTTCCCTTGCCGGCCACCGGACTCAAGACGACTGATGGTCACCCGTTGGCAACAGCCGAACTTCAGGGAAAATGGCTGCTGCTGCTGAGCGGGACGGGCAGTTGCGATTCGGACTGCGTGCGGCGCATCGATGAAATGCGCCGCATCCAGGTTTCCCTGGATAAGCAAATGGGGCGCTTGCGCCGCGTCGTCGTCACCGACCGGATAGCCGATGGGGAACTCGTCGCCGCCGTCCACCGGCAGCCGGACCTCGTGCTGGCCGAGGCGCCGGCGAACTGGTTGCCCGGTTCGGGCGACGACCCAGGCTACAAACTCCACATCGTCGACTCGCAGGGCAACCTGATCATGAATTACCCCTCTGAGGTCGCCGCCAAAGGGGTGCGCAGCGACCTTCAACGCTTACTCAAATTCTCGTGGGGCGGCTAGGAGACCCAACATGCAAACCTTCGTCGAACCGAACCTTCCGGTGTCACGCCGCCTAGCCGCTTTCTTTCATCTGTGCAAGCCGCGGGTCAACAGCCTAATCGTCTTTACGGCAATGATCGGGATGTTCCTGGCAACGCCCGGGTTCCCGCCACTGCTGCGCTTCGCGGTCGCATCCGTCGGGATTGCGCTGGTCGCCTTCGCGGCCGCAGCGCTCAACTGCCTGGTCGAGCG
>DAOMFF010000159.1:0-4093 GCA_035429665.1 Azonexus sp. | reverse complement strand
CGGTTGATGGCGTTGATCTGGTAGTAGCGCGGCGACTTGCCGCTGCCGTCGTCGTAATACGGGGTTTCGACGGTTCCGCGCCTTTCGGCGCTGGCGATGCCTTTCCAGGCGCAATAGCGTTGCCAGAGTTCGTCGGGCGAGGGGAAGGCGTCCAGCGCCAGTTCCAGTTCGACCGGGTTGCGCTGCCCGGTGCGGTCATGGACGAGAAAGCCGTCGCCGTTGCTGCTGATGGCGAACGGCACCTCGAGCGTTTCGGCGTAGCCAAGACCTTGCTGCATGCCGTCGCCGATGCCGTGGGTGTTGTCCTTGGCCTCGATGACGGCGATCGGCAGGTTGGGGGCCTGGTAGAGGACGTAGTCGGCGCGCTTGTGCTTGCCCCGGGTGTGCAGCTTGCCGCGCACGATGACGCGGCCCCTGGTGAAGGTGACTTCCTCGCGCACCTGCGTGGCGAAGTCCCAGCCGGCACGCTGCAGGGCAGGGTTGATGTATTGCGTGCAGATGTCGCGTTCCGAGAGCTTTTTCTTGTCCTGCACCTGGGGTTCCACCGCGCGATGGCGTTTGCATCGAATGTGCCGAGCATCTTACGACGGGCGGCGGGCCGTTGGAAGCCGCGCGACGTGCTTGCTGCCGCTATTCAACGGCAGGGAGGGCGGAAGCCGGCACTGATCGGGGCAATCGGCGGTGTCGGGATCGGGCGCGGTCGCGCGGCTGCGGCACGCGGTGTCTGGACGCCCGGGCTTTCGTTCAGCGTCGTGGCCAGCTTTCCTGCGCGATGTTCCCGATTCGGCTGCCGCCGCCTATACTCAGGACACCGTAGTTCAGCAAGAAAGCCAGGGCAGGCGGGGCGACATGGGTAGTTGGAAGTGCTCCTTTGCGGGATTCGCGCCGGCGGGTGGTCGTCGGGCGGCGAAACCATTTTCCGGAGTCGCGATCTTCGGTCCGCGTTCGCTGATGGTCGTCTTGCTGGTGGCGCTCGCGGGATGCGCGACCCCGGATCGCGCCCCCGACCTGCCGCCGCCGGTCGAAATCCCGGAGAGTACCTGGTGGCGGGTCGACAATGACATAGGCGCCGCCTCGCTGGCCGCGACCGGACCGGCCGGGAAATATGCGCGCCGCGAGATGGAAAGCTGGAGAACCCGTGTCCAGGCGCGTACCGAGTCGGACTTCATTCCGTGGTTCACCGGCTACTGGACCCAGCAATGGCTGGCCATCAAGGTCGCCTGGTACAAGCTGGGCGCCGAGGAAGGGACGGATCCGGCCGTCGATCGCCTGGCCGCCTATCTGCAGGAGCAATACGACGAACGCGTGCTCGAACCCGTCGCCCGGGAGATCGATCCCGACGCGGTCAGAGGGGAGGCGACGATGCTCTACATCCAGATCCTCGGCGAGCAGCTTCCGGTAATCCAGCGGCGCCATGATGTGCCGCAAGCCCAGTTCGACCGGCGCCTCCGGAACATTCCGGCAATTGCGCTGGCGCCTCCGCCGGCGCACAGCGCATCGCTCTACCAGATTGTCCATGCCGCCCCGGTCGAAGGGCTGCCCGCCTATGCGGCCCTGATCGCCCGGTTCAGCAAGGCCGCGGGTGGCGCGGGCGGAGGGCCGCCGGAGGCCAGGATTTCACCGGTCGCGAAACGGGCCAGCGAAAACATGGTGGCGCGGCTCGGCCCCGCCGTTGGCGCAAGCGCTGCCGCGGCGGCGGTCGGCGGTGTCGCCGGCATGGTGATTTCGCTGGGGGCGGCCGGTTTCGGCGCCATCGCGCACGAGAAGGAACGTCCGGAAATCGAAGCGCAACTTCGCGAAAGCCTCGACGCCGCGTTGGGCGACATGTGGCAGAGTCTGATGG
Organism: Azonexus sp.; assembly: GCA_035429665.1. Taxonomy (GTDB): domain Bacteria; phylum Pseudomonadota; class Gammaproteobacteria; order Burkholderiales; family Rhodocyclaceae; genus Azonexus. Next base: position 2,250 of record DAOMFF010000159.1, on the reverse strand, counting down.
AGGATCCCGCCAGCGGGGTGATGGCCGGGGTCCATCACATCTCCGGACAGATCGACGGCGGTCTCGCCAAGACCTTTGCCCAGCCGGTTGAACTGGAAGCGTTGCCGCCGGAAATTCCACTGTCGGTCGAGCAACTTCCCGGGAACGAGGAAAGCCAGGAGGAAGACGTGCCAGAAGACCGGTAGACGGATGATCGGTCAGATACCCCTGCCATGACGACTCTTGCCCACGGCAGGCTATCGCGCCACGCCCGCCCCAAAAGCAACCCGATGCCAGCCGTTGGGTCTATCATTACCGTTACGGGCAAGACAGTCCCGGTACGACCAATCAAGGAGAGAAGATCATGGGAAGCAAGGACAAGAGGAAAGAACCCAAGGGCAAGCAGCCGAAACCCAAACCGGTACCCTTGGGAGGCTGAGGCGAGACGGTTGTCCCGCTGCGTCGGGCAGCGAGAAGAAGGGACTTGTATGACCAGGGCAATCGTTTTGGTGACCTGTCTGGTGGCCCTGCTCGCCGCCTGCGGCGGCAACGAGGTCGTGCGACCGACAGTCAACGTATCGATCGGGCAGCAGTTGATCGACCTGAAGAGAGCGCGCGACGCCGGTGCGCTATCCGCGAGGGAATACGAATATCAGCGCAAGAGGCTGATCGATAGCGTGGAGTGAAGCAATGAAAGGCTTCAATACGAGACTTGTCATCGGCTGGATCGTCGCGCTGTTTGCCGCCGTCGCCTTGGCCGGATGCGGCGGTGACACCTACGTCAAGGTCCAGGGGACGACGACGGTTTCCAAAGGCCAGGAGTTGATCGATCTTCAGGATGCGCTGAACGAAGGCGCCATCAACAAGGACGAATACGATCGCCTGCGCGCAATCATCCTGAAGCGGCAGAACTGATCTCTGGAAGTCATGACTCAATCCGGTGGAGCGGTGTGCTCTTCCACAACCAATGAATGGAGTTCAAGCATGAGATTAAGCACATGTCGCATCAGAGGCGCGGCGGTCCTGATCGCCGCTTTGTCGTCGGTCCCGGTCGCACACGCTCAGCTTGGGGACCTCATTAAACAGAAGGATGTCAGCGGAATGTCCGGTGGCCTCGGGAACGCCGCTGGCTTGGGCGGCGCGCTGTCGGGGCAGTCCCTCACCTCGGGCAGTCTCGGCAACGTCGCCGGCCTGCTGGAGTTCTGCATCAAGAACAACTATCTCGGCGGCAACAAGGCGGCGTCGGTCAAGGACTCGCTGATGCGCAAGCTCCCGGGTGGATCATCTTCATCCGACAGTGGCTACAACAGTGGCGCCAAGGGCATTCTCAGCAGCAGCGACGGCAGCCAACTTGACCTGAGCGCCGGCGGCTTGAAGAAACAGGCGACGAAGCAGATCTGCGACAAGATTCTTGACCAGGGCAAATCCATGCTGTGAGCGGGCAGCAGGGATGATGGCTGCGGATCACTCCAACCACCCGGCTTGCCGGGACTTCCATGCTGTCCGCAGCGGCGTCCAACCCCGGCGCGGGAGACCCCTGCAGCCAGGACTGACCGACGTCACGCTACTTGTGCTGGTTCTGCTGATGGCTGCGCCATCCTCCGCCGCAGCCCAGACTCCCGGTTCGCAATACCTGGTGGATGGTCGCTGCGTGACGATCACCGAGGTCCGTAACGGGCAGGTGTCCTACGCATGGCGCGCCGGCAGTGCCAGCGGCAGCGGCTCGCTTCCTGCGGACATGCTGGGTTCTCGCTGCGCCGCTGCTCGGCCGCCCGCCGGGCACGAGGCGCCCCGCCAGGAGCCAGGTGAAGCCAGCCCGGCGCCGGGCGCGCCCGTAGCGGCGAGCCAGGCCGGAGACACCGCCAGCGCTGGATTCGCGCAGGAGATATTGCAGGCGCACAATTTCTATCGTTGCCTGCATGGCGTGCCACCACTGCAATGGCACGCGCAGGTTGCAGAGTACGCTCAGGCCTGGGTGAATCGCGGCGTGTTCGAGCACAGTGACAGCTACCACTCGCCGCTTGGGCCGATGGGCGAAAATCTGTACGGTTCGTCGCGCTTGCCATCAGGGGCTGACGCAGCCAGGGCCTGGTACAGCGAATCGGCGGGTTACGCCTACGGCTCCGACGGCTCGCGTGGCAGCGGCCACTTCACGGCCATGATCTGGAAGGATGCGCGCTATCTCGGCTGCGGCCGCGCCAGGGGCAACATCTCCTGCAACTATTGGCCCGGGCCACAGGCACGAGGTTGCGCGGTGCCGAACATGGGCGG
>DAOMFF010000158.1:0-4108 GCA_035429665.1 Azonexus sp. | reverse complement strand
CTGCCCTCGAAGGTGACGCGCTGGGCATCGCCGCCGTTGGCGCCCATCCGGTAGATCTGCGGGCTGCCGCCGCGGTCCGAGGTGAAATAGATGGTTCCGCCGTCGGGCGAGTAGCGCGGTTCGGTATCAATTCCACTCGACTGGGTGAGGCGCTGCGGTGCCCCACTTCCATCAGCATTGACTAGATAGATCTGTGAATTGCCGGCTAGGGACAGCACGATTGCCAGCTTGCGACCGTCCGGCGACCAGGCTGGGGCAGAATTGGAGCCCTTGAAATTAGCAACCGGATCCCTCTTGGTGCTGGCCAAGTGATGCACATAGATGATCGGCTTCTTCTTTTCGAAGGAGACATAGGCCAGCTTGCTGCCGTCCGGTGACCATGCCGGCGAGATGATCGGCTCGGTCGAGGTCAGGGCAGTATCGGCACCCTGCCCGTCGGCATCAGCGATCTGCAGGCGGAACTGGCCTCCGGACTTGACGACGTAGGCGATGCGCGTCGAGAAGACGCCTTTTTCGCCGGTCAGCTTTTCGTAGATGTAGTCGGCGATGCGGTGGCCGGCTGCGCGCAACTGGTTGTTGCTGGCCACGAACACGGCGCCGCCGAGCGACGCCTGCTTTTGCGTGTCATAGAGCCGGAAGCGCGCTTCCATGCGGCCATCCGCGCTGCGCGCTAGGCTGCCGGCAGCCAGTGCGTCGGCGCCGCGACCCTTCCAGTCGCTGAAATTGACCGATGCATTTTCGTCGAGCGTAGCGCCGGCCGGGTCGATCAGCTTGAACAGGCCGCTGCGTTCGAGGTCGGCGCGCACGGTGGCGGTGACCACCTGAGCGGCCGCCGCGTCACCGGCGAAATTGGCGATCGCCACCGGAATCCGGTTGGCGCCGGCGCCGGTGATTTCGATGGACAACTGCGCGTGGGCCAGCGCCGCGGCCAGCAGTGACAGGAAAACAAGGATCTTGTGGAAAATCTGGGGCATGGGTGTCATTTTCATCAGGGATTCGCGCGATTCTACTCTTCAAATGGCCTGTATTTGATTTCCAGCGTGCGCTGAAACAATGCGGGGTCGGGTGGATCAGGTAGCGGTGAGGATTTCTTGATGGCGCGCTCGATCGCCGAGTCGAGGGCGGGACTGCCGCTCGAGCGCTTGAGCCTTATGTTGAGTATTTCGCCGCCAGGTAATTGCTCGACCACGAAAATCGCTTCCGGGTTGCCTTGAATGCTGGGCGGCAACACGATGTTGCCGCGCACCTTGACGCGGATCCTGGTTGCGTATTCCTCCATGCCACGCTTGCTGGCGGACGCCCGCTGCGCCGCCTCGGCGCCGGCGGCGCTGGCCATCTGTTGCGCGCTGGCATTCGGTCGGCTTTTCAGTTGCGCCGCTTCGCTGGCCAGTTCCTTGCTGAAATCCGGCACCTTGGGTTCGGCCTTCCTCGGCTCCGGTTGCGGCTCGGCCTTCCTGGGCTCCGCCTTTGCTTCCGGCTTTTTCGGTTCCGGCTTGGGCTCGGGCTTCGGTTCGGGCTTCCTGGGTTCGGGCTTGGGCTCGGGTTTCTTCGGCTCCGGCTTGGGTTCCGGCTTCTTCGGTTCCGGTTCCGGCTTTTTGGGCTCGGGCTTGGGCGGCTTCTTTTCTTCCTTGATCGCGATGTCCGGCTTCTTGGGCGGTGGCGGTTCGGGCTTCGGCTCGACTTTGGGCACCGGCTTCGGCTCGGGCCTTGGTTCAGGCTTGGGTTCGGGCTTCACTTCCGGCGGTGGTGGCGGCGGTGGTGGCGGCGGTACCGCCGCCTGGACGGCGGGTGTCGGGCGACTCGAAAACAGTTCGACTTCGACCACGTCCGGCTGGCTGCGTTTCCACTGCACGCCGAAGAACAGGAAGGCCAGCAGGCCGACGTGCACCAGGATGGTGAACGACAGTGCGTATTTCCGGCCGGGCTCTTCGGGTCGTTCGAGAATCATTTGCCGGTGGTTTGCACCAGAAGGCCGATTTTCTTGACCTGGGCTCGCTGCAATTCATCCATGACGGACAACACCGCTTCGTACTTGACGTTCTTGTCGCCGGCGATCAGCACCGGCTGCTCCGGATTCTTCCGCTGTGCCGCCAGGATGCGGGTTTTCAGTTCGCTGCGGTCGACGCGGATTTCCCGGCCATTTCCGGCGCGGTCGATCAGCGTCATGCTCTGGTCGGCCTTGATCGCCACTTCGAGCGGCGCTGCTGGCGCGGTGTTGGCCTTGCCGACCGAGGGCACGTCGATGGTCGAGGTCGTCATCATCGGCGCCGTCACCATGAAGATGACGAGCAGCACCAGCATGACGTCGATGTAGGGGACGACGTTGATCTCGTTTTTCAGGCGGCGCTGGCGCATGGCTTAACGCATCTGCCGCTGCAGGATGTTGGAGAATTCTTCCATGAACGACTCGTAGCGCGTCGCCAGGCGGTCGATGTCATGGGCGAAGCGGTTGTAGGCGAGCACCGCGGGGATCGCCGCGAAGAGGCCGATGGCGGTGGCGACCAGCGCCTCGGCAATGCCCGGCGCGACCGCGGAAAGCGTCGCCTGGCCGACGTTGGAAAGGCCGCGGAACGAATGCATGATGCCCCAGACGGTGCCGAACAGGCCGATGTAGGGCGATACCGAGCCGACCGAGGCGAGGAAGGCGAGGTGCGCTTCCAGCGCATCCATCTCGCGCTGGTAGGTGGCGCGCATGGCGCGGCGCGAGCCGTCGATGACGTCCTTCGAGTCGAGATTTGCCTGGCCCTTGAGCTTGGCGAACTCGCGGAAGCCGGCCTCGAAGATGCGTTCCATGGAACCGGCATGGTGGCGGTCGTTGACCGCGCTGTTGTAGAGATTGTTGAGATCGCCGCCCGACCAGAAGTCGCGCTCGAAGGTCTCGGTCTTGCTGCGCGCCTGCTTGACCGTGTACCACTTCATGAAGATGTAGTACCAGGACATGAAGGAAACGCCGGCCAGCAAGGCCATGACGACCTGCACCACGGCACTGGCGTTGAGGATCAGGTGGAGGATGGAGAGATCCTGGGTAACGTTCATTTCAGTGCTTCCAGTTTGCTGTGCAGGAATTCGGGGATCGGCGCCGGCGTCATCTTGACGGCGTCGACACAGGCGATTTCGACGACGCCGGTGACCAGTTCCTCGTCGCCGCGCCGGACATGCTGGCGAAAGACGACGCGCACCCGCGTCAGTTTCTCGACCTCGAGGCCGACCGTCAGCAGGTCGTCGAGGCGCGCCGGCTTCAGGTACTCGCAACCGGCCTTGCGCGCGACGAAGACGATACCGGCATCGGCGGCGAGTTGCGACTGGTCGTGGCCGATCCGGCGCATCCATTCGGTGCGGCAGCGCTCGAAGAACTTCAGGTAATTGGCGTAATAGACGACGCCCCCTGCATCGGTATCCTCGTAATAAACGCGGACCGGGATGGAGAAGGCGTTGGCGCTCTGCTCATATTTCATCGGGCGATTTTACCTGATTTCGCAGGAATCGTTTGTAACGGATTGTTTCCATGCCGATTATGGCGAGTTGTCGGCGACCTAAATCTCCGGCGGCGCGCGTTATTCTTCCGATAACAGGTCACGTACCACGGCGCTCGCCGGTTCGGCCAGGCCGAAGTGGCGGTAGATGGCCGGCGTCGCGATGCGCCCGCGCAGGGTGCGCTGCAGGTAGCCCTGCTGGATCAGGTAGGGTTCGAGGACGTCCTCGATGGTGTCGCGCGCTTCGCCGATGGCGGCGGCGAGGTTGTCGACGCCGACCGGGCCGCCGCCGAACTTGTCGATCACCGCCGAGAGCAGCTTGCGGTCCATGATGTCGAGGCCGGCGGCGTCGACGTCGAGCATGACCAGCGCGGCATCGGCCACCGGGCGGGTGATCTGGCCGTCGGCTCTGACCTCGGCGTAGTCGCGGACACGGCGGAGCAGGCGGTTGGCGATGCGTGGCGTGCCGCGCGAGCGTTTGGCGATTTCCAGCGCGCCTTCGGCATCGAGCGGCGCATTGAGCAGCGTCGCCGAGCGGCCGACGATGCTCTGCAGTTCCTGCGCGGTGTAGAACTCGAGACGGGCGACGATGCCGAAGCGGTCGCGCAGCGGGTTGGTCAGCATGCCGGCGCGGG
>DAOMFF010000157.1:0-4119 GCA_035429665.1 Azonexus sp. | reverse complement strand
TTCGGGTTGATGTAGACGAAGATCGGGCGCGACAGTGGCTGGTAGGTGCCCTTGATCACGGATTCCTCGGACGGCAGAACGGCCGGCTTGCCGGCCTTCTCGACGATGGGCACGGCCTTGAGCTTGCCGGTGTTCTCGGCGTAGTATGCATAGCCGAAGTAGCCGATGGCATTGACGTCGCGCGAAACGCCCTGAACAAGGATGTTGTCGTCTTCCGAGGCAGTGTAGTCGCCGCGCGAGGACTTGGCCTTGCCGACGATGGCTTCGGTGAAGTAGTCGAAGGTGCCGGAATCGGAACCGGCGCCGAACAGCTTGATCGGCGCATCGGGCCAGGCCGGGTTGACCTGGTTCCACTTGGTGATCTTGCCCTGCGCCGCCGGCTCCCAGATCGCCTTCAGCTGCTCGACGGTCATTTCCTTGAGGAAGGCGTTCTTCGGGTTCATGACCACGGTCAGCGCATCGAAGGCGACCGGCAGTTCGATGTATTCGACGCCAGCGGCTTTGCAATCAGCCATTTCCTTCTTGAGGATCGGGCGTGAGGCGTTGGCAATGTCAATCTCGCCGCGGCAGAACTTCTTGAAACCACCGCCGGTACCGGAAATACCGACCGTCACCTTGATGGCGTTCTTCTTGGCCTTCTGGAATTCCTCGGCGACGGCTTCGGTAATCGGATAGACGGTCGAGGAGCCGTCCACCTTGACGACATCGGCTTGGGCCATCTGGGCGCCGAACAGGGCAACCCCGACGACGGCCAGCGCGTGAACGAGTTTGGATTGCTTGAACATGGGGAACTCCTGCATATTGGTTGGATTGATGACAATGTGCAGGTTAGCCGTAGATTGTTACATCCGGATGACAGGCTGCAACAATCAGATTTCTGTCTCACCTGGCCGGAAGGTCGATGTTGATGCGCTCGACACCGGCCAACACGGGGGGCATTTCCGCATCGGCAGACCACTTACGGAACAAAAAAACCCGCAGTTATGCGGGTTTGCGGGGAACTTGCGGAAGATCTCAGCCTATGCCGGAAGGCTCACTATTTACCGATGCAGAAGCGGCTGAATATCACACCCAGAAGATCGTCCGCGGTGAACTCCCCGGTGATCGCAGCCAGCGACTGTTGCGCCAGACGAAGTTCCTCGGCAAACAGTTCCAACGCCGGCAGCACCCCGGCGACGATATCCTGTGCTGCGCAAATGTGTTGTTGCGCCTCGGCAAGCGCCCGCAGGTGACGCTCACGCGCGATGAAGACATCCTCCGCCTGGTGCCAGCCGGCCACGCGCAACAATTCCCGACGCAGGAGGTCGATCCCGTCACCGCTGCGCGCGGAAAGGGAAATGGCCGTGGCATCCGGCTCTTCGTGGCACTCGGGCAAACGGCCGCAGAGATCGATCTTGTTATGGACCGTGATTCGCCGCAGACGGTCCGGAAGACGAGCGAGAATCCTGCGCTCGGCCTCACCGACGCCGGTGCGGGCATCGACCACAACCAAGACCACGTCCGAGCGCTCGATTTCCCGCCAGCTCCGCTCGATGCCGATACTCTCGACCTCGTCGTCGGTCTCGCGCAGCCCGGCGGTATCGATGATGTGCAACGGAATTCCCTCGATCTGGATGGTCGACCGCAACGCGTCGCGCGTGGTTCCGGCGACCGGTGTCACGATAGCCAGTTCATCGCCGGCCAGGCGATTGAGCAGCGAGGACTTGCCAACGTTGGGCTGCCCGGCCAGCACGACATGAAGCCCGCTCTGCAGCAGCTTCCCCTGTTGTGCCCGGTCAAAAACCTCCGTCAGCTTGATTTGCAGCCGCGACATCCGGCCAAAAGCGTCGGCTTTCCTCAGGAAGTCGATGTCCTCTTCCGGGAAATCCAGCGTTGCCTCGACCAGCATGCGCAGGTCGATCAATTCCTCGGTCAGACCATGAACGACTTTCGAGAACTCGCCCTGCAGCGAGCGCATCGCTGAGCGCACGGCGCTCGACGTTGCGGCATCGATCAGGTCGGCTACGGCCTCTGCCTGGGCAAGATCGAGCTTGCCATTGTGGAACGCTCGCTGACTGAACTCACCGGGCTCGGCGAGACGCGCGCCGAGGTCGAGGCAACGCGCGAGCAGCATCTGCATCACTACCGGGCCGCCGTGGCCATGGACTTCGAGAACGTCCTCGCCGGTAAACGAGTGCGGATCGGGAAAGAAGAGTAGCAAACCGCGGTCGATCGCACCGCCATCGGCTGCCAGGAAATCCACCATCGTCGCATGCCGGGGCTGCGGCGTCGTTCCGCTCAGCGCAAAAGCAAAGGGCAGCAAGTTGCTGCCCGAGATGCGGATCATGCCGACACCGCCACGACCCGGGGCCGTGGCGATGGCGGCAATGGTGTCGGATTTCACACCCTATGCCTTGGCATCGTTGGCCGCTTTGCCGCCTCCCTCGATCATGCGTGTAATCTGCCATTGCTGGGCGATCGAGAGAATGTTGTTGACCACCCAGTAAAGCACCAGACCGGCCGGGAACCACAGGAACATCACGCCGAAAATGAAGGGCATCGCCATCATCATCTTGGCCTGTATCGGATCCGGCGGTGTCGGGTTCAGCTTGGTCTGGATGATCATCGAAACGATCATGATCACCGGCAGAATGTAGTAGGGATCGGGCGCCGCCAGATCCTTGATCCATAGTATCCAGGGCGCGCCGCGCATCTCGACGGCGCCGAGCAGTACCCAGTAGAGCGCGATGAACACCGGGATCTGGACCAGGATCGGAAGGCAGCCGCCCAGCGGATTGACCTTTTCCGTCTGGTACATTTTCATCATTTCCTGATTCAGGCGCTGCTTGTCGTCGGCGTAACGTTCCTTGAGCTGCATCAGGCGCGGCGTCAGCACCCGCATCTTGGCCATCGACTTGTAGGAAGCGGCGGACAACGGGTAGAAAATGGCCTTGATGATGATGGTCAATACCACGATCGCCCAGCCCCAGTTCCCGACCAGTTTGTAGATTGCCTGAAGCGCCCAGAAGATTGGCGCAGCGACAACCGTCAGCCATCCATAGTCGACCACCAGATCGAGGCCAGGCGCGACCTCTTTCAATGCGGCTTGCTCCTGCGGCCCGGCATAGAGGCTGATCGAGGTTTCACCCTTGGCGCCCGGCGCGATTTCCCCGACCGGAACAATCACCCCTGATTGATAGACATTGCCGCCCTCGACCTTGCGCATGTAGTACTCACGCGGGGTCTTCTCCTTCGGTACAAAAGCGGAAACGAAATAGTGCTGGACCATGGCCAGCCAGCCATTGTCCGCCGCCTTGGCGAACTTGGCCTTGTCCTTTCCAATGTCCTCGAAACTGACCTTCTGGTATTTGTCGACATCGGTATAGACGGCCGGCCCGGTGAAGGTCGAAACCATCTTGGTTTCGCCTTCGGGTGCCACGTCGTCGCGTTGCAATTGGTAGTAGGCATGCGTGGTCAGCGGCTTGTCGCCGTGGTTGGCGATTTCCCAGGCCACGTCAACGAGATAGGAACCACGCTTGAAGGTCAGGATCTTGGCTATCTTCGCGCCATTCGGCGCGGTTGCTTCAAGGCGAACCTTCAATTCATCGGCACCCTCAGCCAGTATCGTCGGGCCGTCGACGCGCCGGAAAGTCGAGCGATGCGTCGGCAGTCCATCGCCGATCAGGCCGCTCTGCATCATGTACTGGTGCTTGGCATTGAACAATGCGAAGGTCTTGTCCTGGTTGTCGTGTTCCTTGTAGTTCAGCAGGTCAAGGTGAACGATGTCGCCGCCCACGGCGGAAATGGTGGCGTTGACCAGGTCGGTCTGGACGCTGAAGGTCTCGCCGGCGGCGGCTGCCGGCGCCGCGGTGGGGGCGGGGGCACCCGCTGCGGGGCTTGCCTGCAGTGCTGCGGAAGGCTGCGGTGCGCCACTGCCAGCCGGCGTGGTGGTTGCGGCATTGGCCGGCGGCTTGGGCTGGTTGTACTTCTGCCAGCTTTCCCACAGCATGAAGCTGGAGAAGGTGAAGATCAAAACCAGGATCAGGCGACGAGTGTCCATGAACAGCCTACGTAATCAAGCATTTGCAAATCAGGGTACCGGATCGTACCCGCCGGGATGCCAGGGGTGACAACGGCCGA
>DAOMFF010000156.1:0-4148 GCA_035429665.1 Azonexus sp. | reverse complement strand
CGCAGTGGCTCATCGACTGCAGCAACTGGTTGAGCTTCTCGATTTCGGCGAAGTCATACGGCGAGCCGTGACCGTTATGCAGTTTGTCCATCAGGTTCCTGAGCAGCGAGGTGCCGACCCGACAGGGCGTACAGAAGCCACAGCTCTCGTGCTGGAAGAAATGCACGTAGATGCGCGCCACCTCGAACATGTCGCGGCTGTTGTCGAAAACGGTGAACGCCCCGGCGGTCGGGATGTCCTCGAAGCCGATAATGCGGTCGAACTCGGACGGCGCCACGCAGATGCCGGACGGCCCGCTGATCTGCACCGCCTGCGTGTCGCGGGCGCCACAATCGTCCAGCACCTGGCGCACGCTGACGCCGAACGGGTATTCGTAGATGCCGGGCCGCGCGCAGTCGCCGGAAACCGACAGTATCTTGGTGCCGGCCGATTGCCTAGTGCCGATCCCGGCGTACCAGTCGCCGCCGTTCAGCGCAATCATCGCCGCAGCGGCAAACGTCTCGACGTTGTTGACGATCGTCGGCTGATCGAGATAGCCGTTGGTCACCGGGAACGGGGGGCGGTTGCGCGGGGTGCCGCGCTTGCCTTCGAGCGACTCGATCAGCGCCGACTCCTCGCCGCAGACGTAGGCGCCGGCGCCGACATGAATCTCGATGTCGAAATCGGCCACCGGGATGCCGAGTATGTCGTTGCCGAGAAGCTTCTCGCGGCGGCGATGCGCCAGCACGGCATTGAGATGGTCGAGCAGGTAGCGGTATTCGCCGCGCAGATAGAGGAAGCCGCGCCTGGCGCCAACCGCATAGGCGGCCACCGTCATGCCTTCGAAGACGAGATCCGCATACCTGGTAAGCAGCACGCGATCCTTGAAGGTTCCCGGTTCGCCCTCGTCCGCATTGCAGACGACGACGCGCTGTTGCCCCGCCTTCAACTGCGCGTTGCGGCAGGCATCCCACTTCAGCGCGGTCGTGAAGCCGGCCCCGCCCCGCCCGCGCAGGTTGGCCCGCCTGATCTCGTCGAGCATCGCGATCGGGCCGCTCAACCCGGCCGGCAACCCCTCGCGCCACGAGCGCATGTTGGATGCCGTCTGTTCTTCGCCCGGCGCCCGCGCGACGGCCGCCTTGATCGCATCCCCCGCCTTGAGGTCGCTGCCGAGCAGGATGTCGGCGCGCCGGATGTTGTCCTCGATCCTGAAATACGCCGGCGGCCATTCGGCGAGCGGTACCTTGTTGCGGATCAGTTCGGCGATTTCATCGATACGCGCCGCGGTCAACCCCGCCACGGCGTAATTGTTGACCAGCAGCGCCGGACCCTGATCGCACATGCCGGTGCAGGCCGTCTGACCAACGCTGACCAGCCCGTCTTCCGAGACCTTGCCGCGCTCGATCCACAGGTTGTTGCACAGGCGGTCCATCAACGCCTTGCTGCCCAGCATGCGGTCGGTGACGTTGTCCGAAAACAGGACGCGGTATTTGCCACGTGGCCGCGTATGGAAAAAGGAGTAGAAGCCGGCAACACCCTCGATCTTGGTGCGCGGCACCCCGAGCGTCGTCTGCATGCGGTCGATTGCTTCCGGCGGAATCCAGTCGCACGCTTCCTGCACCTCGCGCAGGATCTGCACGATGCAGGTGGGATCGCGCCGATAACGCGTAACGACGCGGTCCACAATCCCGGCGACCGCGCCCGCATGCAAATCGTTGAGTGGCACGAAAACCTCCCCGCAAACGTTTCATTACTGCCTCAAGCGTAGTACCGATGCGGCCCCGGTAATTGCGCTAGATCAACCGACCGCCAACTTTCCGGAGCGCACTGGCTTCGTGACGGACACGCCGGCCCGACCATGGCAAGCAAGTGATGTTGTTTGCTGCAATGCAGCATACTATACTGGTTAAAATCTGCGATGAATCCCAAGGAGCACGGCAATGGCTGAAGACAACGAGAAACGACACATCGTCAACAAGACTTACGACGAGATCCGCATCGGCGATTGCGCCAGCCTCTCGCGCACGCTGATGCCCGAGGATGTCAAGCTGTTCGCCGTCCTGTCCGGTGATGGCAACCGCGGCGGCGCTGCCCGCGGCTATTCCGAAAGCGGCATGTTCCGCGAGGTCATGGCCCACGGCATGTGGAGCGGCTCGCTGATCGCCACGGTGCTCGGCACCCAGTTTCCCGGCCCCGGCACGATCCTGATCGACGAGACCCTGCATTTTGCGCGACCGGTGACGATTGGCGACACCATCACCATCACGGTGACCGCCAAGCAGAAATTCGATCACAACAAGCACGTAATCCTTGACTGCGTCTGCACCAACCAGGAAAACCTGCAGGTCGTGCGCGGAACGGCGGAGGTTCTGGCGCCGACGGAAAAGATCTCGCGCATCGAGGAGGTGCATCACCCGCTGGTCAGCGTAGACGACAAGCACGAGCGCTTCCTGCAGATGCTGTCGCTGGTCCGCGGACTCGAGCCGATTCCGATGGCGGTGGCCCACCCGTGTGACCGGGAATCACTGAAAGGCCCGATCATTGCCTTCCACGAAGGCATCATCGAACCGATCCTGGTCGGTCCGGAAACCAAGATCCGCTCGGTGGCCGAGGAATTCGGCATCGACCTCAACGGGGTACGGATCGTCAATGCCCGGCACAGCCATGACGCGGCGGCGATCGCCGTCTCGCTGGTCCGCACCGGCGATGCCGAGGCCCTGATGAAGGGCAGCCTGCACACCGACGAGTTGATGGCCGAGGTCGTCTCGCGCGCCAACGGCCTGCGCACCGCGCGCCGCATCAGCCACGTCTTCGTGATGAACGTGCCGACCTACCATCGTCCGCTGCTGATCACCGACGCCGCGATCAACATCGCGCCGACGCTCGAAGACAAGGTCGACATCATCCAGAACGCCATCGAACTGGCGCACATCATCGGCATTCCCGAGCCGAAGGTGGCCATCCTTTCGGCGGTCGAGACGGTCAACCCGAAAATCCAGTCGACGCTCGATGCCGCCGCGCTGTGCAAGATGGCCGACCGCGGGCAGATCACCGGCGGCCTCCTCGACGGCCCGCTCGCCTTCGACAACGCGGTTTCGATCATCGCCGCCAAGACCAAGGGGATCAAGTCGGCGGTCGCCGGCCATGCCGAGATCCTCGTCGTGCCCGATCTCGAGTCGGGCAACATGGTCGCCAAGCAGCTCGAATACCTGGCCAACGCGCTGACCGCCGGCATCGTCCTCGGCACGCGGGTACCGATCGTGCTGACCAGCCGCGCCGACAGCGCCGAGACGCGAACCGCCTCGTGCGTGATCGCCGCGCTCGTCGCCCATTCCTACCGCAACCGGGCAGCCGGATAGATCGCCGCGCCATCCTGACCATCAATGCCGGCTCGTCGTCGACCAAGTTCGCGCTGTTCGAACTCGACGGCGGCTTGACCAGCCAGCTGGTCTCGCCGGCCAGATCGACATCCCCCTCGACCGCGAAGGCGAGCAGGAAACGCAGTACCAAGCGAGCCTGAATTTCCTCCTGCACTGGCTGCGCGCCAACCGTGCCGGATGGACGCTCGCCGCCGTCGGCCACCGTGTGGTCCATGGCCGGCGAGCTTTTTTCGGCCCCGATGGTGGTCGACCGCGACAACCTGCGGCAACTCGAGCAATTCGTCATGCTGGCTCCGCTGCATCAGTCGCACAACCTCAATGCTTGTTTTTCGGGCCTTCCGGGGCATCGCCACGGCGTGCAGGAATATGCAGAAAACACCATATTTAGTCAACATATTGCCTTGACCCACTAGATATAGTAGCTTTGCAAAATCCGCAGACAAAACAATCCGACAATCAACACCACGCCGAGGAGCACCCCATGAGCCCAGTTTCCGAACAACTCTCGCTGACCGACATCCCGGCCCCGCCGCTGTTCACCCCGCTCCCCGAGCAGGAGATTTCTGGCGAGGTGCTGATTGAAAAATATGCAAAGGGCAAGGAAACCAACGTGCACGACGTGCGCAAGCGTGTTGCCTATGCGCTGGCACAGGTCGAGCAGGAAAAGGACAAAGCCCATTGGGAAGCACGCTTCCTGTGGGCCCAGGAAAACGGCTTCATCCCGGCCGGCCGCATCAACTCCGCCGCCGGCACCGACCTGCATGCCACGCTGATCAACTGCTTCGTGCA
>DAOMFF010000155.1:0-4167 GCA_035429665.1 Azonexus sp. | reverse complement strand
CGTCAAGCCTACGCGCGAATCGGTGGCTTGAACAGTGGCAATACCGCCTGCCGCGAGAGGCCGACCTCGTCGTAAGGCATCGTCAGCAGTCACATCGGCTGCATGTCCAAGACCTGACCGGGGAAAGCGAATCGCCTAAATTAACGGCCGAACTATCCAGAACCGCTCCTCTTGAACGATAATCCGACTTTTTTCGGGCGCCTCGCATTGAGTTGCCAAGCGCGCGACGGATGACCGACATGAACTCACAGCCCTCCCAGCAGTCGCAACTCTTTGCCCCCATCACCAGCGCCATCCGCGCCCTAGCCATGGATGCCGTGCAGCAGGCCAACTCCGGACACCCGGGGGCGCCGATGGGAATGGCCGAAATCGCCGAGGTGCTGTGGCGCCGCCATCTGCGCCACAACCCGGCCAACCCGCAGTGGCCGGACCGCGATCGCTTCGTGCTGTCGAACGGCCACGGTTCGATGCTCCTTTATGCCCTCCTCCACCTGACCGGCTACGATCTCACGATCGACGACCTGAAGAGCTTCCGCCAGCTCCACTCGAAGACCGCCGGACACCCGGAATATGGCGTCACCGTCGGCGTCGAAACGACCACCGGCCCGCTCGGCCAGGGCATCGCCAATGCGGTCGGCATGGCGCTCGCCGAGAAGGTGCTGGCCGCCGAGTTCAACCGGCCCGGCCACGAGATCGTCGATCACCACACCTACGCATTTCTCGGCGACGGTTGCCTGATGGAAGGCGTCTCGCACGAGGCCTGCTCGCTCGCCGGCACCCTTGGCCTGGGCAAGCTGATCGCCTTCTGGGACGACAATGGCATCTCCATCGACGGCCATGTCGAAGGCTGGTTCACCGACGACACTCCGAAGCGTTTCAAATCCTACGGCTGGCACGTCATCGCCCACGTAGACGGCCATGACGGCGACGCCATCGAGCTTGCCATACTCGCCGCCAAGTCGGTCACCGACAAGCCCAGCCTGATCTGCTGCAAGACGACCATCGGCCGCGGCGCGCCGAACAAGCAGGGCAGCCACGATTGCCACGGCGCGCCGCTGGGCAGCGGCGAAGTCGCCGGCACCCGCGAACACATCGGCTGGCCGCACGCTCCGTTCGAGATCCCGTCCGACGTGTATGCCGCCTGGAACGGGAAGGCGCGCGGCGCTTTCTTCGAAGAGAACTGGAGCAACCGCTTCACCGCCTATCAGGCCGCCTTTCCCGCCGAAGCCGGCGAATTCGAGCGCCGCGTCATGAGGCGGGAACTGCCGGACACCTGGGAAGCGACCAAGGCCGCCTATGTCGCCGCCTGCCGTGAAAAGGCCGAGAACATCGCCACCCGCAAGGCCTCGCAGAACGCCCTCGCCGCCTTTGCGCCGGCCCTGCCGGAATTGTTCGGCGGCTCGGCCGACCTCGCCGGCTCCAACCTGACCCTGGTCAAGGGCAGCAAGGGTGTCACCCGCAGCGAAGGCGGCAACTACTGTTACTACGGCGTCCGCGAATTCGGCATGACGGCCATCGCCAACGGCATCGCGCTGCATGGCGGCCTGATTCCCTACACCGCCACCTTCCTCGTCTTCTCGGATTACGCGCGCAACGGCATCCGCATGGCGGCGCTGATGAAGCAGCGCCAGATCATGGTCTATACCCATGACTCGATCGGCCTCGGCGAGGACGGCCCGACGCACCAGCCGGTCGAACACATCCCCAGCCTGCGCATCATCCCGAATCTCGATGTCTGGCGCCCGGCCGACGCGACCGAAACGGCGATTGCCTGGGCTGCCGCGGTCGACCGGAAAAATGGCCCGACCTTGCTCGCCCTGTCGCGCCAGAATCTGCCGACGGTCACCGGGAATGTCGCCGACGAAGACATTGCCAGGGGCGGCTACGTGCTGTCCGACTGCGCCGGCGAAGCACAGCTGACCTTCATCGCCACCGGCTCCGAGGTCAAGCTCGCGCTCGACGCTCAGGTGGCGCTGGCCGGCGAAGGCATCGCCACCCGCGTCGTCTCGATGCCCAGCACCAATGTCTTCGACCGCCAGAGCGCAGATTACCAGGCGGCCGTCCTCGGCGGTTGCGAGAAGCGCATCGCCATCGAGGCGGCGCATCCCGATTTCTGGCGCAAGTATGTCGGCCTGCACGGCGCCGTGATCGGCATCGACCGCTTCGGCGAATCCGCCCCGGCCGGCCAGCTTTTCGACATGTTTGGCTTCAACGTTGCCAACGTCATTGCCATCGCCCGGGCGCTCGTGTCCTGACTTCCATCGGTCATTTCTCGACGAGAACCATCATGGCCATCAGGGTCGACAGCAAGGGCCACGGTCGCATCGGTCGCCGCACCCTCCGCGCTATCTACGTAGCGGGCCTGCGGAACGAGTTCGACCTTGTCGCCGTCAACGCGGCCGCGGATCTCGGGAGCAACGCCACCTGACCAGGTACGAAACGACTTGTCGTCGTTTCGCCACCCCGGCGGCGCCTTCCTCCAATTTCTCGAAGGCAAGACCCCGCCGACCATTGCCGTACTTGCGGAGCGTGCGGCAAAATAGGGCTGCAAGACAGGTCGACCGCGACAATGCCGCGGTCAACGGCTTGGAGCAGCAAAAAAAATAAACAATGACGAGAGAAACAAGACATGTCACGCCACACCAAGATCGTCGCCACGCTGGGCCCCGCCTCATCGTCAACGGAAATGCTCGAACGCCTGGTAACCGCCGGCATCGACGTCGTGCGCCTGAATTTCTCGCACGGTAGCTCAGGGGACCATCTGGAGCGCGCCACCAGCATCCGCGAAATCGCCGCCCGTCTCGGACGCACTGTCGGCATTCTCGGCGACCTGCAGGGGCCGAAGATTCGCGTCGGCAAGTTCGAGAACGGCAAGATTCTGCTGGTCGCCGGTGAGAGCTTCATCCTCGATGCCAAGTGTGCCATGGGCAACCAGGAGCGCGTCGGTCTCGATTACATGGATCTGCCGAAAGACGTCAAGTCCGGCGACATGCTGCTGCTCGACGACGGCCGCCTGAAGCTCGAAGTCACCGGGGTGCGCGGTCCCGAAATTCATACCAAGGTACTGGTCGGCGGCGATCTTTCCAACAACAAGGGGATCAACCGCCAGGGCGGCGGCCTGACCGCGCCGGCGCTGACCGCCAAGGACATGGACGACATCAAGACCGCCGCGCAGATCGGCGTCGATTTCGTCGCCGTCTCCTTCCCGAAAAGCTCGGCCGACATGTACATGGCGCGCCAGCTGCTGCGCGCCGCCGGTAGCAGCGCGGTGCTGATCGCCAAGATCGAGCGTGTCGAGGCAGTGGAAAACATGGACGAAATTCTCGATGCCTCGGACGGCATCATGGTCGCCCGCGGCGACCTCGCCGTCGAAGTCGGCGACGCCACCGTTCCCGCCCTGCAGAAGAAAATGATCCGCATGGCGCGCGACAAGAACAAGCTGACCATCACCGCCACGCAGATGATGGAATCGATGATCGTCTCGCCGGTACCGACCCGCGCCGAAGTCTCGGATGTCGCCAATGCCGTGCTCGACGGCACCGATGCGGTGATGCTGTCGGCCGAAACCGCCAGCGGCCAGTACCCGGTCGAGACCGTCGAATCGATGGCGCGCATCTGCGTCGAGGCCGAGCGTTCGGCCGAAGTGACACTCGACAACCAGTTTCTCGATCGCGTGTTCACCCGCATCGACCAGTCGATTGCCATGGCGGCGATCTGGACGGCGCATCACCTCGAGGTCAAGGCCATCGCCGCCCTCACCCAGTCCGGGTCGACGGCGCTGTGGATGAGCCGGCTCAATTGCGCCGTGCCGATCTACGCCCTGACGCCCGACGCCGAAACGAGTAGCCGCATGGTGCTCTACCGCGCGGTCTATCCGCTGCTGATGAAGCAGCCGCCCACCGACCGCGACCAGCTTCTGGCCCAAGCCGAGAAACTGCTCATCGACCGCGGCGTCGTCGTCAAGGGCGACCTCATCGTCCTCACCATCGGCGAGCCGATCGGCAGCGCCGGCGGCACCAACACGCTGAAGATTGTCCGCGTCGGCGAGCACTGAGTCCTCCCGGCCGGGTAGAATGTCATTCAATCCCCTCCATACCGAACAGGAGTTCCCATGCCACTCGTTTCCATGCGCCAACTGCTCGACCACGCCGCCGAAAACGGCTACGG
>DAOMFF010000154.1:0-4236 GCA_035429665.1 Azonexus sp. | reverse complement strand
TGCAAATCGTCTGCCTGGACCTCGAAGGAGTCCTCGTCCCCGAAATCTGGATCGAATTCTCGAAGCGCACGGGCATTCCGGAACTCAGGCGAACGACGCGCGACGAGCCGAATTACGACAAGCTGATGACCTACCGGCTGAACATCCTGCGCGAACACAAGCTCGGCCTGCCGGATATCCAGAGGGTAATCGCCGAAATGGGGCCGATGGACGGCGCGCGCGTCTTCCTCGACAAGTTGCGCGAGGACTACCAGGTCGTCATCCTCTCCGACACCTTCTACGAATTCGCCCACCCGCTGATGCGCCAACTCGGCTGGCCGACGCTGTTCTGCCACTCGCTGCAGGCCGACAAGGACGGCATGCTGGTCGCCTACCAGTTGCGCATGCCGGACCAGAAGCGCGAGGCGGTCAGGCGCTTCAAGGAACTGAACTTCACCATCGTCGCCGCCGGCGATTCGTACAACGACACGGCGATGCTCGGCGAGGCGCACGGCGGCATCCTGTTCCATCCGCCGGAGAACGTCATCCGCGAGTTTCCGCAGTACCCCGTCACGCTGAACTATGACGAACTCCGCGCCGAGATCGACAAGGCATTTGCCAGGATCGCCTGACTCCACAAAGATGCAGCGCGACCGCTTCTTCACCCTCTCCGCCTCCTGCCCGGACCAGGTGGGCATCATCGCCAGGGTTTCCGGCTTTATCGCCGGCAAGGGCGGCTGGATTCTCGAATCAAGCTTCCACGCCGACGCGCTGACCGGCCGCTATTTCATGCGCATCGAGATCAAGGCCGATACGCTGCCCTTCCTGCTCGCTGAGTTCCGCGAGCGGTTCCGGACCGAGGTTGCCGAACCGCTGCAAATGGAATGGCGCATCAACGACAGCGCTGTCAAGCGGCGCGTCGTCATTCTCGTCTCCAGGCAGGAACACTGCCTTTATGACCTGCTGGCGCGCTGGCAGGCCAGGGAACTCGACATCGAGATTCCCTGTGTCATTTCGAACCACGACACGTTTCGCGGCTTTGTCGAATGGCATGGCATTCCCTTCCTCCATGTTCCGGTTTCGGGAGACAACAAGAAAGCCGTCGACGCCGAGATCCAGCGCATCTTCGACGACGTGCGCGGCGATTCGATGGTCCTCGCCCGTTACATGCAGATACTCTCGCCGGAGTTGTGCGCTGCGCTGTCCGGCCGCATCATCAACATCCACCACAGCTTTCTGCCCAGCTTCGCCGGCGCCAGGCCCTATCACCAGGCTTATACACGCGGCGTCAAACTGATCGGCGCCACCTGTCACTATGTGACCAGCGAACTCGACGCCGGCCCGATCATCGAGCAGGACGTCATCCGCATCGACCATTCCGATTCGCCGGACGACATGGTGCGTTACGGCAAGGACATCGAGAAGACAGTTCTGGCCCGCGGCCTGCGTTACCATTTGGAGGACCGGGTGCTGGTGCATGGCAACAAGACGGTGGTCTTCCGCTAGACCGGTTGTTGCACGCCAAGAGTTTGAGCCACCCAGGCAACTTTGGGCGACAGACAGGTGCTTCTGCCTGACAGGAAGACTTGACCGGGCGTTGAGCCGGGGTGCGTTCCCGTTCGTTGCGATCCGCGACATATTTCACGGCGAACGGAAATCAGCCCGGAGGTTCCCCGGCAAGTGCGGAATATTTCCTGTCCCGGCCAGTCGCCGGGTTCCAGAATGCAAGCAGTCAAATCTGGAACGAACCCATGCCGGACGTCCTGCAACCCACCTGCCGCCTGCTGCTCCTGGACTTGCGCATCAGCAAGCGCGCCCCCCAGCCCGCATTGCCCGGCCTCGTTGTCGTCAACCCCAACCCCTGCTCCGGCAAGTGCGCTGAGGCCGACACGGCGCTGGCCATCCTCGTCGCCATCGACGGGGAAACGGCCCATACGGAGTGGCGGCAACACTTTCACCCGATGTGCCCGAGCGGCTTCCCCCACATCGTCCTGCTCGATCCGTGGAGCCCGACACTGGCGCGTCGCTGCGTCCAGGACGACGCAGCCGACTGCTGCGCCATGGACGATCTCGAGCGGATCGAGCTGGCGGTCACCCGTCTTGAGCACCAGTCCCACGCGGAGCAGCCGCCATCGAATGCGCCTTCCAAACTGGTCCAAGAGCTGAGCCTGCGGGCAGCCGTGGATACCTTGCCGATCCCCATCTTCATCAAGGATCGCAACCGGCGCTATACCGCAAGCAACAAGGCGTTCACCGAATACCTCGGCCTTTCGGCCGGCGAAATTGTCGGCAAGACCGTCTTTGACGTCGCCCCCGAAAATCTGGCACGCATCTACGACCGGGCGGATGTCGAGCATCTCGCCCGGGGCGGAACACAGTCCTATGAATCGCAGGTCCGTCACGCCGACGGCCGTCTTCATGACGTTATCTTCCACAAGGCAATCTTCCGCGATCTCTCCGGGGAGCCGGACGGCATCGTCGGCGCGATACTCGACATTTCCGAACGCAAGGCGCTCGAGCGCCGTCTGGAAGTACTTGCCGCGACCGATTTCCTGACCGGTGTCTACAACCTGCGCACGTTCTACGAACTCGCCCGCCACGAGGTTTCGCGCCAGGCCCGCAACGGTGGCGAACTGGCGCTGGTCGTGATCGACATCGATCACTTCAAGGGTATCAACGACAGTTTGGGCCACGCCGCCGGTGACAACGCACTCAAGCAGTTCGTTTCGGTAGTCCACGAGAATCTGCGCGAACAGGACATCTTCGCGCGCGCCGGCGGCGACGAGTTCCGCCTGCTGTTGCCGGACACCTCGCCCGCGGGCACCCACCTGGTCGCCGAACGCATCCGGTCGGAAGTCAACAAGATCATCGTGCGCAGTCATCGCGGCCTCTGCAGGCTCTCGGTCAGCATCGGCATTGCCCACTGCCAGCCGGGCGAAGACGCCCTCGACATCGCCGCCGGGCATGCCGACGACGCGCTCTATCAGGCCAAGGCGGCCGGACGAAACTGCATCCGTCCCTTGCCTGAAAACCAATAGTCGCCCGCCCGCGCCGCTGGCGCCAATGCCAAAAAGCGCCGAGACGCCTGTGGTCGTCGGGGCCCGCCTACAGCCCGTCGCTCAATGCGACCCCGACGCCAATCGTGGTTTGGTTCCAGTTGTAGTCGATCAGGCTTTCACCGTAGCCGGAGAAGACCTGCACGTAACCGCGCAGAGGGCCAAGGAGGGGGGGCGAGAACCAGCCGGCCTCGACGGCGCCCTTGCCGGTCCTCAGGTTGCCGCGGACCGAGCCCGAGAATGTGTTGCCGCGCCAGCGGTAGAGCGCGCTGAGCTTGCCATAGCCGTAGTAATCGGTGATGTCTGGATTGTCATCCTTGTTCGAGTCCTCCGGCAGGCGATACCAGACCGTACCAAACAGCGCCAGGTTATCGCGCTCGACCCCGAATTCGGCAAAGAGCCTGTCCCAACTCCGCGACAGTCCGTTGTTGGTGCCGTTGGAGAGAAGATCGGAGCGGCCGTTGGACTGGTGGTTGTAACCCACATTCAGGAGCTTCCAGTTGAAGCCGCCACCGAGATCGACATCCGGCCGGTAGCTCACAAACAGCTCCGGCATGTAGTTGTTGTCGCGGAACGGGCGTGACGTGTCGCCGTTGTACAACTGCCACTGGCTTTGCTGGGTGTAAGCGGCCCACAGGCCCCAGCGCCGGTCGTCACTAGTCCACACGCGCGCCTTGAAGCTGATCTGAAATTTCGCCTCGGTGCTGTTGAGGTCCAGTTGCTCGCGCCCGCTAGCCTGAACCAGGGGCGAGAACGGCGCATTGTTGACGTTGTCGGAATAACGGCCGAAGAGCAGGTAGTTCGCGTTATGGAAGCGGATGTCGTACGGTGGCGAGGCCGGATCGAAGCCCCACGCGGTATCGATCAGCGATGTCGCGGTTGGGCGCGCCACGGCATCGCTGTCCGCGCGCTTCGTTTCCGCGGACGAGGTGGATGCTGCGGTGGCTGCGGCTGGCGCGTCCGCTGTTCCCTTGGGCATAGCCGCGGCACGTCCGCTGACGGCGTCGTAGCAGGCCAGGCGTTCCATGCTCGCCGCGATGCCACGACAGTCGGCTACGCTGGAAGGAGGCGTTTGGGCTAGCGCAGCACCGGCGCTGCCCACTGCCACGAGAAAGAGCGCACCGACGCGCCCGCTGGGTTTATTCACTTTCATTTTCTGGTGTTCCAATGCAACGCGAGATTTTGCTTAAAGGTCAGGCAA
>DAOMFF010000153.1:0-4274 GCA_035429665.1 Azonexus sp. | reverse complement strand
GGCCAGCCGGTGCCGCTGTCGTACTTGTGCGCGCTGTCGAACAGCGGCTGGTTGCAGGCGGCACAGATGTAGGTGCCGGCCCGCTTCTCGTCATTCAAGGGACTGCTGCCGGCACGCTCGGTGCCTTCCTCGAAGAGCACCTTGAAAGCCTCGGGCGAGACCAGCTTGCGCCATTCATCGCGCGACCTGGTCACGGGGAAACCGGCGGTGGCGCCACCAGCGCCGAAGGGGAAGGCGCTGGCAGCCAGCAGCCCGGTCATGTGGAAGATCCAGTTGCGACGGTTCATCTTTTTTCTCCTGGGCAATGCTCGGCGCACTTTGCGGCGAGTCCGGTATCGGGTGTTCCTGGTGATTAGTCGGACCAGCCACGGTATTCCTTACAGGAAAGATGCGCCTTTCGCCATCAGGCATCGTCCGGGCGGATGGGGCCGATCATGTGGGAGGGGGATCTCACTGTCGCCGCCGTACCTGGAGATCCCGGCTCACAGCCTTGCCACCGGCTTTGCCTGGCCGGCGACCTGGTCCGCCACGAGGGCGCCGCCGCAACTGCTGCCCTGACCGGCCGTACAGCCGTAGCAGTGATCGGCGACGCGGATCCGGCGCCCGTACAGGTCCGCGTCAAGGAGGTCCGAGAGGTAGACCGGCCTTGCCACCTTGCTTCCCCCCAGTGGCAGTCCAAGCATCTGATTGAAATCGCAATCGAACACCTGGCCCTGCCAACTGACGGAAAGCAGTGTCCTGCACATCACGCCTTCGAGGTTTTCTGGCTTCGCGGCGCTCCTCAGCAACTGCATGTAGTCGGCAAATTCGTTGCGCGACAACAACTGGCTGCCGAAGCGCTGGATCGGCATGTTGGTGAGTACATACAACTGGTTGAAGACGACGCCGTGGCGCTTTGCCAGTTGTTCCTTGTAGGCCTGTTCCAGTTGCGCCTGGTCGGGCGGCAGGCTGGGGCCGAGCGGGTTATAGACCAGGTTCAGGATGCGGCCGCTTTCCGGCAGGCCGTAGCCTAGGGAATTCAGGCGGCGCAGACCTTCGAGACTGGCCTGGAAAACCCCTTCGCCGCGCTGCTTGTCGACGTTTTCCTCGAGATAGCAGGGCAGCGAGGCCGTGATCTCGACAGCGCTGTCAGCCAGAAAGGCCGCCAGCGTCTCGTAGCCCGGTTCGCTCAGGATCGTCAGGTTGCAGCGGTCGATGACCCGCAGCCCCATCGCCTTGGCGGCGGCAACCAGGCGTCGAAAGTTCGGATTCATCTCCGGGGCGCCGCCAGTCAGGTCCAGCGTCCGGATGCCGTGCCTGCCGGCAAACGCCAGCAGCGTTTCCATCGTCTCCCAACTCATTTCCTCGGTGCGCTTCGGGCTGGCCGCGACATGACAATGGAAGCACGACTGGTTGCAGCGGTAGCCAAGGTTGGCCTGGAGCGTTTCCGGTTTTCCGCGCGCGATCGCCGGGAAGTCGGTCCTGACCAGCAACGGGAAGGTATCAAGCATCGTTGTTCTCGTGGAAAGCCTTCTCCCTTAGTCGCGCTAGCGCCGGATTTGTTACACCGCGCAAGAAAAAAGTCCGGCGCAACGGGCTTGAACAAGAAAAAATCCCCGGCAGCCAGAAGCTTGCCGGGGATTTGCGCGCAAGGGATGCCAGCGCGATTTCAGAACGGAATGTCGTCGCCCAGGTCATCGAATGCCGGTTTCGGCTTGTTCTTGGCGGGCGACGGCGCATAATCGGCCGGCTCGCTGTCGTAACCGCCTGATGACGCCGGCGCGCCCATCCCCTGACGCGAGCCGAGCATTCGCATTTCGTCACCGCGAATCTCCGTGGTGTAACGCTCCTGGCCTTCCTTGTCGGTCCACTTGCGGGTGCGGATGCTCCCCTCGACATAAACCTGCGAGCCTTTCTTCAGGTACTGCCCGGCGATTTCTGCCAGCTTGCCGAAGAAGGAGATGCGATGCCATTCGGTCGCCTCCTTCTTCTCACCGGTGGCCTTGTCCTTCCAGGTCTCGCTGGTGGCGACAGTGATGTTGCACAGCGCCTCGCCGCTTGCGGTGTAGCGGACTTCGGGATCCTTGCCGAGATTGCCGATGATAATCGCCTTGTTGACCGATGCCATGCCGATATGCCTCCTAGATGGATTGTGTGGCGACTGCAGCCTCGCGCCGTCGCGGAAAATTCATTGAGCCAGCCACCACCAGCCAGAGCAGCGCCAGTCCGGCACAGGCGGCGAAGACGGCATTATCGCCGAAATTCTGCGCGATATATCCGCCCGCCGCGCCGCCGACGAACAGCCCGATCGCCTGGGTCGTGTTGTAGACGCCAAGCGCCGCGCCTTTGGCGGCCGCCGGCGCGGTGCGCGAGACCAGCGACGGCAGCGAGGCTTCGAGAACATTGAAGCCGACAAAGAATAGCGTCAGCCACAAGGCCAGCGTCCACAGGCTCTGACCGAAGAACAGCAGACCCACCTGGACGACGACCAGCAGCGCGATGGCACCGCGGAAAACCGGCGGCATCCGGTCCTTGCGTTCGGCGGCGATGATCGCCGGAACCATGATGACGAACGATGCCAGTACCGCGGGCAGATAGACTTTCCAGTGCTCGGTCGCGGCCAGGCGGCCATGGTCGACCAGCGCGTGCGGCAGGACGACGAACATCGCCATCTGCATCATGTGCAGCACGAAGATGCCGACATTGAGCCGGAACAGGTCGGCGTCGCGGAGCACCCGGCGCAAAGGCAGCTTGTCATGGCCGTGGCGTGGCGGCGCCGTGGGCACGACCTTGAGCAGCAGCACGATCGCCAGCAGGGCGAGAACGCCAGTCAGGACGAACAGCCCGCCCATTCCGATCCAGCCGTAAAGCACCGGCGCACCGACCAGCGACAGCGCGAAGACGAGTCCGATCGACGAGCCGATCATCGCCATGACCTTGGTCCGGTGCTCGTCGCGGGTGAGATCGGCAGCCAGCGCGGTGACCGCCGCCGAGATCGCGCCAGCCCCCTGGAGCACGCGGCCGGCGATGATCCAGTTCATGTCCGGGGCCCAGGCAGCGACGAAACTGCCGAAGGCGAAGATCAGCAAACCCGTGACGATGACCAGCTTGCGTCCCCAGAGGTCGGAGGCGATGCCGTAGGGAATCTGGAAGAGCGCCTGGGTCAGGCCGTAGGCGCCCAGCGCAAAACCGACCAGTGCGAGGTTGTCGCCGCCGGGAAGCGTCTTAGCGTAAACCGCGAACACCGGCAGGATGAGAAACAGTCCCAGCATGCGCAGGCCGAAGATGGCCGCCAGCGACGCACCCGCGCGGCGTTCTTGCGGACTCATCCGGTCAGCGGCGGGAATCGACATCGGGAGAAAGCCTTTGGTGCAATGCAGCGAAAGGCGAAATAGTAGCAGGTTTGTCGATTTTCCTTGCGTGACCCTGCCGCCTTGGCGGACCATCAGAAGGATCGGGGGGAGCGCAAGCGCTAGAATGCCGGGCAGCCACCACGTTCAGGTTATCGCATGCGCCTGCTGCCCCCGCTTCTTTTCACCCTTGTCGCCGGTTGCGCGACCCTTGTCGGAACGCTGCAACTCGACGACCGTTACGGCCCACCGGATCCGGCGCGCTTCGATCACCCGGCCGCCGCCGTCAGCGGCGCGCCGGACTACTGGAAGGAGGTTCGGCCCCTGCTCGACCAGCGCTGCGTCTCCTGTCACGCCTGCTACGACTCCCCGTGCCAGCTCAATCTGACCAGCTATGCCGGGCTGACCCGCGGCGCCAACCCGAAGATCGTCTATTCCAGCGTGCGCCTGATCGCCGACGAGCCGACGCGGCTCGGCTTCGATGCCCTGACCAATGCCGGCTGGCGGAAAAAGGGCTTTCACCCGGTCCTCAACGAGCGCGAGCAGACGCCGGAGGCCAACCGCGACGGCGGCGTGATGTACCGCATGCTTGCCCTCAAGCAGTCGCACCCGGGACCAGACCGCGGGCCACTGACCGACCGCGATCTCGATTTTTCGCTGGACCGCGAGCAAACCTGCGCCCGCGCCGAAAACTTCGACGACTACGCCGGCAAGCACCCGGAACGCGGCATGCCCTTCGGCCTGCCCCAATTGACGAAAACCGAGCATCGGACCCTGGCGCGCTGGCTGGAGGCGGGGGCGCCCTACACGCCGCCAGCGCCGCTGCCGGCCGACGTCCTGGCGCAGGTCACCGACTGGGAGGCTTTCCTGAGCGGCGACAGCCTGCGCGAGCAACTGGTCGCCCGCTACATCTACGAGCACTGGTACATCGGCCAGCTCCATTTC
>DAOMFF010000152.1:0-4309 GCA_035429665.1 Azonexus sp. | reverse complement strand
CGCCAGGTGCTGATCGAGGCAACCATCGTCGAGGTCCAGTTGGGCGAAGGCTATCAGCAAGGCATCAATTGGGAGCGCATAGGTTCGAATGCGACATTCAGTATCGAGCGCGCCGGGGTCAGCAGCAATGTCGGGAACGCCGTCACTCCGTTCAAAATGAAATACACAAACGCAGCACTCGGGCTGACCGCTGCGGTCGATCTCCTGCAGGCATTCGGAACAGCCAAAGTTCTGTCCAGCCCCCGCCTCTCGGTCATGAACAATCAGACGGCATTGCTCAAGGTCGTCGAAAACTATACCTATTTCTTCGTCAAGTCGGACATCGTTCCCGCCAGCGTTGTTGGCGCCCAACCGACAACCGCCACGACCACCACGCCGCAGACCGTGTCGGTCGGTCTCGTCATGACGGTCACCCCACAAGTCAGCGGGAATGGCACGGTCATTCTCAACGTGCGGCCGAGCATATCGAGCATTACCGAACTCAAGGCCGATCCCAACCCCGAACTGGCAAAGGCGGGGGTACAAAACCTGGTGCCACAGATCAGCACCCGGGAAATCGAATCGGTCATGCGGGTCAATAGCGGCGAGATTGCCGTACTCGGCGGCCTCATGAAAGACGGCGTCGACTGGAAGACCGGCCGCGTGCCGCTGGCCGGCCAGATTCCCCTGATCGGCGAACTGTTCAACACACGCAACAACTCGGCGACCAAGTCGGAACTGGTGGTTTTCCTGCGCCCTGTCATCATCAAGGATGCGAGCCTGAACGGCGATTTTGCGGGCTATCGCGCGCAGCTTCCCGGCGACGACTTCTTCAGCCAGACGCGCGAAGCACAGCCTTTGAACAACTTTCCCGACCCCTCAGGGCAGCAATGAGCCTGTTGATGGACGCCCTGAAACGGGCTGAGGCAAGCAAGCAGGAAGCTGCACGGGCGGCGGCCGGGCATGAGGCGCCGCCGACGGCTGCCGGCGACATCACCCTGGAGCCGCTGGCTGCGGCCGGCGTAGGCGGGACTACGCTGCCCGAGCTCGCCGCGCACATCGAAGCCCTCGATGCCGATCTCGCGGCAACCCCGCCACTCCGGCGCCCTCCGCCAGCGCCGCAGCCGCGGACGGCGCCCAGCGCCCCCGCGATCGAGGACCTCAACCTGGCCGCGGCACGCAACACCTTTGCCGCCAAGCAGCAGGAGCCGCCCTCGCGGCGCCCGATGTGGCTGGCGCTCGGCACGCTCGGGGTGGCGATGGTCGGCATCGGAGCGTACGTCCTGTATCAGACGCAATCGCTGGGCAGCGGTTCGCTGACGCCCCCCGCCGGCGGGCCCGCCGCGGTCGCTCAGCGCCCTGTCCCGCCGGCTGCACCGCTGCCGGCCTTGCCGCTGAACCCGCCGGCAGCACCAAGCAATTTGGCCCAGATCTCGCCGTCGACCGCAGCCGCCCCACCTGCCGCCTCCCGACCGGCCTTTTCGTCACACGCCGAATCCGCCGCGACGATGACTCCCACTGAGGGACGAAATGCCGCCCCGGCCATCCACCTGACCCGCTCGCGGCCCGAACCTGATGCCAACGTCGAGGCCGGCTACGCCAGCCTGCAGGGCAATCAGTTCGATACGGCGCGACGGGATTACGAGCGCGCACTCAAGGCCGATCCCAACAACGTCGACGCGCTGCTGGCGCTGGCTGCCATCGCCCAGAGCCAGGGACGCTCCGCCGATGCCGACCGCTACCGGCAGCGCGCCATCGATGCCGATCCGCGCGATCCGGCGGCCCAAGCGGCCAGCCTCGGCAGCAGCGCGAGCGGCGACCCGCTGGCCAATGAAAGCCGCCTGAAGACGCTGCTCGCCAGCCAGCCGGAATCCGGGCCGCTGAATTTTGCCCTAGGCAACCTTTATTCACGTCAGAACCGCTGGTCCGAGGCACAGCAGGTCTATTTCAATGCCGTGGCCGCCGATGCCGACAACCCGGACTACCTGTTCAATCTGGCGGTAAGCCTCGATCATCTGCGCCAGCCCAAGCTCGCCGCCCAGCACTACCGTCTGGCCCTCGAGGCGGCGCAGCGGCGCCCGGCTGCGTTCGACCGCGACCGGGTGAAGCTTCGCCTCGCCGAACTTCAGCCCTGACGACGAGCCGATCATGAACGATTACGCCGGGCAACACCGCCCGCTGGGCCAGATCCTCATGACCAAGGGCATCCTGTCCGAGGATCAGTTGCGCATTGCGCTGCTGGAACAGATGAAGTCCAACCAGCCGATCGGCAAGTTGCTGATTTCGCTCGGTTTCGTCTCGGAGACAACCCTGCGCGAGGCGCTTTCGGAGAGCCTGGGCCGCCAGAGCATCGATCTCTCGAACGCCATTGTCGACCCGCAGGCACTGAAGCTGGTGCCGCGCGACGTCGCCAAGCGCCACCACCTGCTGCCGCTCGATTTCGATGCCGCCAACCACCGGCTGACGGTTGCGATCGCCGACATCGACAACATTGTCGGCCTGGACCGGGTGCGCGCCCTGCTCCCCGAAAACGTCGAGATCGATCCGCTGATCGCCGGCGAATCCGAAATCGACCACGCCATCGACCAGTACTACGGTTACGAACTGTCGATCGACGGCATCCTGCAGGAAATCGAAACCGGCGAGATCGACTGGAAAAGTCTTTCGGCCACCGACGACGAGTACAGCCAGCCGGTCGTCCGCCTGATCGATTCGATCCTCACCGATGCCGTCAAGCGCGACGCATCGGACATCCACTTCGAGCCGGAAGCCAACTTCCTGCGCATCCGCTACCGCATCGACGGCATGCTGCGGCAGATCCGCGCCCTGCACAAGTCGTACTGGCCGGCGATGACCGTGCGCATCAAGGTGCTGAGCGGCATGAACATCGCCGAGATGCGCGCGCCGCAGGATGGCCGCATCGGGCTCACCGTCTCCGGTCGCCAGGTCGATTTCCGCGTCGCCTGCCAGCCGACCATCAACGGCGAGAACATCGTGCTGCGTGTTCTCGACCGCCAGAAGGGCATCGTGCCGCTGGAGAACCTCGGCCTCGCCGAGGAACATCTGTACCGGCTGAAACTGATGATCGCCCGCCCCGAGGGCATCATCCTGGTTACCGGCCCGACCGGCAGCGGCAAGACGACGACGCTCTACTCGGTGCTCAACCACATCAACTCCGAGGGCATCCACATCATGACCCTCGAAGACCCGGTCGAGTACCCGATGGCGCTGGTGCGCCAGACGTCGGTGGCCGAGACCTCCAAGCTCGATTTCGCCAACGGCATCCGCTCGATGATGCGCCAGGATCCGGACGTCATCCTGGTCGGCGAAATCCGCGATGCCGAAACCGCCGAAATGGCCTTCCGCGCGGCGATGACCGGGCACCAGGTCTATTCGACCCTGCACACCAACTCGGCCATCGGCACCATCCCGCGCCTGCTCGACATCGGCGTCCTGCCCGACATCATGGCCGGCAACATCATCGGCATTGTCGCCCAGCGCCTGATCCGCCGCCTCTGCGACCACTGCAAGTCACCCTATCACGCCGAGTCCCACGAGATGCAACTGGTCGGATCGCCGGCCGGCGGCCCGCGTCCGGTTCTCTTCCGCCCGACCGGTTGCGAGCGCTGTGACTACCAGGGCTATCGCGGCCGCATTGCGATCATGGAACTCTTGCGCATCGATTCCGGCATCGACGAACTGATCGCCCGCCGCGCCACCACCCACGAAATCCGCACCCGCGCACTCGAACAGGGCTTCATCACGCTGGCCGACGACGGCATGCGCCGGGTTCTCAACGGCACGACGTCGCTCGAGGAACTCGGGCGCGTCATCGACCTCACCGACCGGATGTAGCCATGCTCTTCGACTACAAGGCCGTCAGCATGGAAGGGCGCATGATTTTCGGACGAATCGACGCCATCAACCTCGTCGATCTCGAAATGCGCCTCAAGCGCATGGATCTCGACCTGGTCACGGGCAGGCCAATCGACCAGCACCGGCTGTTCGGCAGCCGAAAGATTCCGCGTCCCGAACTGATCAACTTCTGCTTCCATCTCGACCAGTTGGCGCGGGCCGGCGTACCGATCCTCGAAGGCCTTGCCGATCTGCGCGACTCGATCGAGAACCCGCGCTTTCGTGAAGTCATCGCCGGCCTGATCGAGAGCATCGAGGGCGGCCAGACCCTGTCACAGGCCATGGCCGGACATCCCACCGTGTTCAGCAAGGTCTTCGTCAGCCTCATACGCTCCGGCGAAGCCACCGGCCAGTTGCCGGAGGTGTTGAGCAGCCTCAACGAATCGCTCAAGTGGGAAGACGAACTGGCGTCGCA
>DAOMFF010000151.1:0-4314 GCA_035429665.1 Azonexus sp. | reverse complement strand
CTGATTTTACGTATTTTCCGGCGGAACGGCACGCTTTTTGCCAGTTCCATCGATGGCAACGTAGGTTAGTTGCGCCTCTGTCACCTTGACCGTCACCGGGTTGGCATAGTTCCGCTCGGCAAAGACCTCAACATTGACGGTGATCGACGTGTTCCCGACATGGACGACTTCGGCGTAGAGGCTGATCAGGTCGCCCACCGAAATCGGCTGCTTGAACTGGAAGGAATTGACCGAAACAGTTGTCACCCGGCCGCGGGCGCGGCGCATGGCGGGGATCGCCCCGGCCACGTCGACCTGGGCCATGACCCAGCCGCCGAAGACATCGCCGTTCTGGTTAAGATCCGCCGGCATCGGCACCGTACGCAGAACCGGCTGTTTTTGCGGAAGATTGATGAGGCCGACACCCATGTTTCGCCCAGTTTCAAATAAAGCTCGATTTTCGCGGAAACTGCGAAGTTTTCATATACTGGCGAAAACACAATCAAGGCAGGCCCCCAACATGCGTCGCGCAAGCACCCTCCCCAAGCCGCCGGCCGGCCAGCCCGTGTCCGAAATCCACGTCTGGCCGACGCTGCGTCTCCTCTTCCCGTATCTCTGGACCTATCGCCTGCGCGTGATGGTGGCGCTCGCCTGCCTGATCGGGGCCAAGGTCGCCAATGTCAGCGTTCCCGTTATCTTCAAGGAGATGATCGACGGGCTTTCCCTTGCCGATCAGGTATTGGCGCTACCGGTGATGCTGCTCATCCTCTATGGCGCCCTCCGGTTCTCAACCGCGATGTTCACCGAACTTCGCGAATTTCTCTTCGCCCGCGTCACACAGCGCGCCGTCCGCCAGGTAGCGCTCGAGGTCTTTCGCCATCTGCATGCACTGAGCCTGCGCTTTCATCTCGAGCGCCAGACCGGGGGCGTCTCGCGCGACATCGAGCGCGGCACCCGGTCGATTTCCAGCCTGATCTCCTACACGCTCTACTCGATCCTGCCGACCCTCGTCGAGATCGGTCTCGTCCTCGGCGTTCTCTTCGTCAAGTACGACCTCGGCTTCGTGCTGATCACCATCGTCTCGTTGGTCACCTACATCGTATTCACGGTCAAGGTCAGCAACTGGCGCATCGACATCCGACGGACCGTGAACGAGAGTGATTCAGCCGCCAACACGCGGGCGGTCGACAGCCTGCTCAACTACGAAACGGTCAAGTACTTCAACAACGAGAACTATGAGGCCAGGCGCTACGACGAGCAGATGCTGAAGTGGGAAGACGCCGCGACGCGCAGCCAGACGACGCTGTCAGCACTCAACCTCGGGCAGCAACTGATCATCGCACTCGGCGTCACGGCGATGATGTGGCGCGCCGCCAGCGGCGTGGTCGATGGCCGGATGACCATCGGCGACCTGGTGCTGGTCAATGCCTTCCTGATCCAGCTCTACATTCCGCTCAACTTTCTCGGCGTCGTCTATCGCGAAATCCGCCAGGCGCTGGCGGACATCGAGCGCATGTTCAACCTGCTCAAGGAAAATCGCGAGATCGCCGACGCCCCCGATGCCCGCGACCTGTCCGGCGGCGCGCTGCAGGTCAATTTCGACGCGGTCGACTTCGCCTACGAGCCGGACCGTGCCATTTTGCACAACCTGAACTTTTCCATCGCCGCCGGCAAGACTGTCGCCGTAGTCGGCCACTCGGGCGCCGGTAAATCGACCCTGGCCCGCCTTCTCTACCGCTTTTATGACGTGACGGGCGGCGCCATCCGGATCAATGGCCACGACCTGCGCAGCCTCAAGCAGGGCAGCCTGCGCGCGGCAATCGGCATCGTCCCGCAGGACACCGTGTTGTTCAATGATTCGGTCTTCTACAACATCAACTACGGACGCCCCGATGCGAGCCGCGAGGAAGTGTTCGCCGCCGCCCGCGCCGCCCAGTTGCACGATTTCATCGATTCGCTGCCGCAGAAGTACGAAACGCGGGTCGGCGAACGCGGCCTGAAACTCTCCGGTGGCGAGAAGCAACGTGTCGCGATTGCCCGCACCCTGCTCAAGAACCCGCCCATCCTGATTTTCGACGAGGCGACGTCAGCACTCGATTCGGCGACCGAGCGCGCCATCCAGGGACAGCTCGAACTGGCCGCCATTGGCCGGACCACGCTGATCATCGCCCACCGCCTGTCGACCGTGATGAATGCCGACGAGATCCTGGTCATGGAGGCCGGCCACGTCATCGAGCGCGGCACACACGCGGCGCTGCTCGATGCCGGTGGCGCCTACGCTCGGATGTGGCTCTTGCAGCAGCAGGAGCGGGCGGCCGAAACCGCGTGACTTCTTCTATACTGCACGCGTTGTCTTGAACCGTTGTGGTCAAAATTGACGCTTCTCTGGAGGAAGACAGATGCACCTTGCCAAATTGCTGAACACAGCGCTCATCGCTGCGGCACTCGCCGCCACGCCAGCCCTGTCCCAGGAGTCGGCCACGCTCAAGAAGATCAAGAACACCGGGACCATCACGCTCGGACACCGCGAATCATCGATTCCCTTCTCGTACTATAACGATCAGCAGCAGGTCATCGGTTATTCTCAGGAAATGATGCTGAAGGTCGTCGATGCGGTAAAGGCCGAACTCAAGTTGGCCAAGCTCGACACCAAGATGATGCCCGTTACCTCGGCCAACCGCATCACCCTGGTCCAGAACGGCACCGTCGACATCGAATGCGGATCGACGACCAACAACCTGGAACGCCAGAAGCAGGTTGCCTTCTCGACCACCATTTTCATCATCGGCACCCGGCTGATGACGAAGAAGGATTCCGGGATCAAGGACTTCGCTGACCTGGCCGGCAAGAACGTCGTCACCACCGCGGGCACCACCTCCGAACGCCTGCTGCGCAAGATGAACGAGGACAAGCAGATGAAGATGAACATCATCTCGGCCAAGGACCACGGCGAGAGCTTCCTGACCCTCGAAACCGGCCGCGCCGTCGCCTTCATGATGGACGACGCGCTGCTCTATGGCGAGATGGCCAAGGCCAGGAAGCCCGGCGACTGGATCGTCACCGGCACGCCCCAGTCCAAGGAGGCCTACGGCTGCATGGTCAGAAAGGACGACCCGGGATTCAAGAAAGTGGTCGATGCCGCACTGACCAAGGCCCTGACCTCCGGCGATGCCGAGAAGATCTACGCCAAGTGGTTCATGAATCCGATTCCGCCCAAGGGACTGAACCTCGGCATGCCGCTGTCGGATGAAATGAAGGCCCTGACCAAGGCTCCAAACGACAAGGCATTCGACTGATCCCGCTGGTTGCGGTCAACGGGCCGCCGAGGGCAATTTCCCTGGCGGTCCTTTCTTGATTCGGGAGAGCAATGGCTTACAACTGGAACTGGGAGGTTTTCCTCCAGCCCAGCGCCACGGGCGAGGGAACGTATCTTTCCTGGCTTCTCGAAGGTCTGAAGTGGACCGTGACGCTGTCACTGAGTGCCTGGGTGATCGCCCTGATCATCGGTTCGATCATCGGCGTGCTGCGCACCGTTCCCAATCGCTGGCTCGGACTTCTCGCCGCCACCTACGTCGAGGTCTTCCGCAATGTCCCGCTGCTGGTACAGCTGTTCATCTGGTACTTTGTCCTGCCCGAATTGCTGCCGCCCGGGATGGGTGACGCTTTCAAGCAGATGAACCCACTGGCGCAGCAGTTCGTTTCGGCGCTGGTCTGTCTTGGATTTTTCACCGCGGCGCGTGTCGCCGAGCAGGTCCGTTCCGGCATCAACTCGCTGCCGCGGGGCCAGAAGAACGCCGGGCTGGCGATGGGTTTCACGCTGCCGCAGGTTTATCGTCATGTATTGCTGCCGATGGCCTACCGCATCATCGTTCCACCGCTGACCTCGGAATTCCTCAACATCTTCAAGAACTCGGCCGTCGCCACCACTATCGGCCTGATCGAGCTCTCCCGACAAGCACAGCAATTGGTCGATTTCACCGCCCAGCCTTACGAAGCCTTCATCGCCGTCACCCTGCTCTACGTCCTGATCAACGTCACCGTCATGTTCCTGATGCGTCAGGTCGAGCAGAAGGTCCGTGTTCCGGGGTTCATCGGAGGAAAATGACCATGTATGAATTTGACTGGACCTCCATTCCGGGCGCCATCTCGCTGCTCGCCAAGGGCATGCTGGTCACGCTAGAAGTGACCTTGACTGCAATCGCCGTCGGCATCGTCTGGGGTACTCTCCTCGCCGTCGCGCGCCTCGGCCGCAACAGGGTGCTTTTCTGGCTCGCCGCCGTCTACGTCAATCTCTTTCGCTCGGTGCCGCTGGTGATGGTCATCCTGTGGTTCTAT
>DAOMFF010000150.1:0-4322 GCA_035429665.1 Azonexus sp. | reverse complement strand
TCGATGCCGACAAGCTGCAGGTGGCGCTGGTGCAGTTCGCAGTGCTCTACCGCAATGGCCAGAAGGCCTCGATGTCGACACGCTCGGGCGAGTTCGTCACGCTGCGCGAGCTGCGCGGCGAGGTCGGCAACGACGCCTGCCGTTTCTTCTATGCGCTGCGCAAGTCCGACCAGCACCTCGATTTCGACCTCGACCTGGCCAAGAGCCAGACCAACGAAAACCCGGTCTATTACATCCAGTACGCCCATGCCCGCATCTGTTCGGTCATCGCTCAGTGGGATGGCGATTTTGCAGCGCTCGCCGTCGCCGACCTGAAGCGCCTCGACAGTTCCCGCGAACTGGCCATCGCCAACAAGCTGGCCGGATTCCGCGATGTCGTCGAGAATGCGGCGCGTGACCTGGCGCCGCATCTCATCGCTTTCTACCTGAAGGATCTGGCCGGCGAGTTCCATGGCTGGTATAACGCCGAACGCATGCTGGTCGACGATGCCGCGCTGCGCGATGCGCGGGTCGCGCTGGCGGCCGCGGTCCGTCAGGTGATCCGCAATGGTCTGGGAATCCTGGGTGTCAGTTGCCCGGAATCGATGTAAGGAAACGCCATGAGCCGTGACTTGAAACCCAAAAAGAGCCAGCCAGCAAGGAAGAAGGCGCGTGGTGGCACCCTGATCGGCATGTTCATCGGCCTCGTGATCGGGGTCATTATCGCCGCCGCTGTGGTGTGGACCATGAACAAGTCGCCGCTGCCGTTCACCAAGCAGGTGACAGCGCCGCCGCCTCCGCCGCCGGAAGGTGGCAAGGCCGCCGGCGGCAAGGCAACGCCGCCGGGCGGTGATGCCCAGCCGGCGCCGCCAATGGCGCTGCCTGGCAAGCCGGGTGACCCGATTCCGGAAAAGCGCTTCCAGTTCTACGACATCCTGCCGGGCAAGTCCGACGCGGTTCCGGACAAGGCGCCAAAACCCGTCGCCAGGGAGGAACCGAAAAAGGAAGAGCCAAAGAAGGAAGAAAAGAAGGAGGAGCCCAAGGAGAGCAAGACCCCGCTCTTCCTGCAGGCCGGTTCCTTCAGTACGCCGCAGGATGCCGACAACCAGAAAGCCAAACTGGCGTTCATGGGAGTGGAGGCCGTCGTGCAACAGGTGATGGTGCAGGACAAGACCTACTATCGTGTCCGGGTCGGTCCGTATACCAAGATCGATGAACTGAACAAGGTCCGCGCCGAACTGGCCAGAAATGGCGTTGAAGCCCAGCTTGTCAAGCACAAGGAGTAAGCCATGCAATTTGCCCGTCGTACTTTTCTCGGTGTGACCGTCGCCGCCGCGCTGGCGATCAGCGTTCCGGCATTGGCGCAGACCGCCGGCAAGGATTACACGCCGGTTTCGCCAGCTCAGCCGACCGACGACCCGGCGAAGATCGAGGTCCTCGAATTCTTCAGCTACGGGTGCCCCCACTGCAGCGATTTCCATCCGCTGGTTTCCGCCTGGGCGGCCAAGCAGCCAGGCGATGTCGTCTTCAAGCGGGTGCCGATCACCTTTGGCCGTGCTGCCTGGGCAAATCTCGCGAAGCTCTACTATTCGCTGGAAGCGACCGGCGACCTGGCCCGCCTCGACGGCGAAGTGTTCAAGGCGGTCCACAACGATCGCCTCAACCTGTTCGAGGAAAAGGCGATCGTCGAATGGGTCGCCAAGAAGGGGGTCGATCAGAAGAAATTCACCGAGGCGTTCAATTCGTTCGGCGTCATGAGCAAGGTCAAGCGCGGCGACCAGTTGGCGCAGGCCTACAAGATCCAGGGTGTGCCGGCGGTGGCGGTTGACGGCAAGTACCTGGTCGGCGGCAGCGGCTTCAACGAGGTGCTGGCCGGCACCGACAAGCTGATCGCCAAGGCGCGCAGCGAGAAGGCTGGCAAGAAATAATTGGCGCTGAAGGTATTCATCACGGGCGCCTCGTCGGGGATCGGCGAGGCGCTTGCCGTTTGTTATGCGGGCAAGGGCGCGACCCTCGGCCTGGCGGCGCGCCGTGCCGGGTTTCTCGAGGAGCTGAATCAGCGCCTGGGCGGACGTCATGCGGCCTATCCCCTTGACGTCCGCGATGCGCCGGCACTGCGGGCGGCGGCGGACGACTTCATTGCGCGTTTCGGGGCGCCCGACATCGTCATCGCCAACGCCGGCGTGTCGGCGGGCACGCTGACCGAGCGCGCGGAAGATCTCGATGCCTTTCGCCGGATCATGGACACCAATGTCTTCGGCATGGCCG
This sequence comes from Azonexus sp., assembly GCA_035429665.1. GTDB lineage: Bacteria > Pseudomonadota > Gammaproteobacteria > Burkholderiales > Rhodocyclaceae > Azonexus. Next base: position 2,075 of record DAOMFF010000150.1, on the reverse strand, counting down.
CGACCTTCGCTCCGTTCATCGCGGCGATGCGGGCAGCCGGCGGCGAGAGGCGCCTGGTCGGCATCGCCTCGGTTGCCGGCATTCGCGGACTGGCGGGCGCCGAGGCCTACTCGGCCTCGAAGGCGGCGGCCATCTCCTATCTCGAAAGCCTGCGTCTCGAGATGCAGCCCTGCGGAATCAGGGTGGTGACCATCGCGCCCGGCTACATCAGGACGCCACTGACTGCGGTCAACCGCTACAGGATGCCGTTTTTGCTCTCAGCGGACGAGGCCGCCCGGCGTTTTGCAAGGGCCATCGAGCGCGACGTGAGCTATACGGTGATTCCGTGGCAGATGGGCATAATCGCCAAATTCCTGCGCGTCCTGCCCAACTGGCTCTACGACCGGCTGTTTGCCGGCGCGCCGCGCAAGCCGCGCGGCTTGCACGGATAGGATTTGCGCCTTATTCTCGACCTCCCGGTGGGGTCCGGGAAGATACAGGGGGAAGCATGAAGACAAACAACTATCTGGCCATGCTGCTCTGGTTGGTGCTTTTCGCGGGCGGCCCGTTGCTGCACGCCAAGCCCGCGGAAGCATCCGAAGCTGCCGAGGCATCCGACACCGCTGAAGCCTCCGATACCGCCGAAGGCCCCCCGGACTTCGCAGGCACCACGCTCTCCGGCGACTGGGGCGGCCGGCGCAGCGAAGCCTGGCAGTCCGGCTGGGCGTTCGACGGGACGGTGACCGTCGACGCCCTGCGCAATCGCGGCGGCCAGCGCAACGGCGGCGGCGCCATGACCAACATCGACCTGCGCGCCACCGCCGATCTCGAGAAACTGGCCGGCTGGACCGGGGCGACCGCCTACGTCAATGTCCTCTACAGCGGCGGCAGCCGGGTCAATGCCAGCTACACCGGGAGCCTGATGGGGGTCAGCAACATCGAGGTCACGGTACCGACCGCCCGCCTGTTCCAGGCGTGGATACAGCAGAATTTCTTCAACGACCAGTTCTCCCTGCTGGCGGGCATCTACCCGATCGATTCCGAGTTTTTCACCGTGGAGTCGGCCAGCGTCCTGATTCACCCCGCGTTCGGCACGCCGGGCGATCTCGCACAGACCCATGTTCCGTCGGTCTTCAACACCGCCGCTCCCGGCCTGCGCGCCAAATGGCTGTCGGAAGACCGGACGCTGTACGGCATGGCCGCCGTGATTAACGGCGTCGCCGGCGATCCGGACTCCACCAAGTCCTACTTCTTCAAGTCCTCCGCCGGCCAGGGCGCCTTCGTGATCGGCGAATTCGGCTGGAAGCCGCGCGAGGAAGGGTTCACGCTGAAACCCGTCGAGCCGGTGGACACCGTGCCGACCGAGGAACTTTACGATTACGAGCGCTTCCAGCCGGAGGGCAAGTACGCGGTCGGCCTGTGGCGCTACAGCAAGTCGCCACCGGGTCAGTATGCCGTCGATGCCGACGGGGAACCTGCCCATGGCCATTCGCAAGGGGGCTATGTGCTTGCCGAGAACACCCTGTTCGGCCTTGGCAAAAAGGGCCGCGATGTCAGCGCCTTCGCCCGCTACAGTTGGTCGAACGGCCTGGCGACTGCCATCGACCGTACCTGGAACGTCGGCGTGCGGGTGCGCGGGCCGCTCGCAAGCCGGCCGGACGACGTGCTGGTGATCGGTACCGTGTATGGCGGCCTGTCTTCGGGCTACCGGTCGACGCAGGCCGCCGCCGGAGGCCTGACGGCTGCCAGCGAGAATGTCCTTGAGATCACTTGGCGCGCGGCCATCTCACGATATTTCGCGGTACAACCGGTCGCGCAATGGATCCGTCATCCCGGCGGGGGTGCCGACGCCGAGCGTGCCACCGTTCTCGGCGTGCGCTTGCAACTGGTCCTGTGAGCCAGCCGCGGTGCCGGCGGCTCTGCAGTCACCCACATTAGCCGCTAGAATGGCGACATGCTGAACATCACCATCAACGGCGAGCCCCGGCAATTCGCCGTCGAACAGACCGTCGCCAGCGTCGTCGAAGCGCTGGCGCTGACCGGCAAGCGCATCGCCGTCGAGCGCAACGGTGAAATCGTTCCGAAAAGCCAGCACG
>DAOMFF010000149.1:0-4322 GCA_035429665.1 Azonexus sp. | reverse complement strand
TGCGGCCGGAGAGATCCTGCAGCGTGGCGAACGAGGCCTTGCCCATGACGCGCTTCAGCATCATGCGCCCGGCGACCCTGACTTCGACCGGCATGCCCAGCAGTTCTTCGGATGTCTTGTCGTCGTAGCCTTCGAGCAACTTGAACGCCGTGTTCTCGCGCTGGAAGTCGTTGGGGAAGGCTTTGCCGGTCTTGCGCCATTCGGCGAGCTTGGCGCGGCGCTCGGCGATGAGCTGATTCTCGTCTTGCTGGACAGGCTGTTCGGCGTTGGACATGAAGGATCCTCGGAAAATGGAGTCTGCTGCGGTCGACTGCGTAAAACCCTGAATTTTCGCCGATTTCACCCCGCTGGAACAAGCATGCACGAATATTTTCAGGTGGCGCCTGGCGGCAGATACCCGTGAACGCCGCTGTTTCTGAATTCGCTGTTTGCCGCCAGCGGCAACGGCAGTGAGATAATGGCGCCGTGGAACCTTGTCTGGTCCTCACGACCAGCCACCAGGCGAGGCGCATCGCCGGTGCCTGGAGATCGACGGGAAAGGAAACTGCGTATGGCCAGACCTTGGCAATGGGTTGGCGTCCTGTGCTCAGGGATCGCTCTGGGTACAACCGTCGCCGCGCCGCTCAACATTCTCGGTTTCGACGACATGTCGTGCGTTGCCTGGGTGGCCTCGAGGGAGGACGCAGACCGGAGAAGCAGCTACGTCGTGTGGATCCGCGGATTCCTGACCGGGCACAACTACGGCGAGCAGCGCCAGCAGGTTTCGAGCGTTTCCAGCGCCACGATCGAGAATTTCGTCAATCGCTACTGCACCCAGAATCCCAACGGCCAGTTCAGTGACGCGGCGTTCCGCCTGAGCGACGAGTTTTCGGGGCGCAACCAGCCGATCAGGAAATAAACCCGGTCCCGGTCGGGCGGCGACCGGGACGGGCCACGATTTCAGGCTGGCGTGACGCTGCTCGATGACCTTGCTGGGGAGTGCCGGCGGACTGTCGTTTCCAGCCAGCGCGCCAGCGCATCGGCAGCCGCCCGCCACTGATGTTCCAGCATCAGCATGTGGCCGCAGTCCGGGATGTAGGTTTCCCGGGCGCGCCAGCGCAATGCGGTGTAACTCGTGGCGAAGGGTGGAAAGACGGCGTCGCACTCGCCGCCGATCACCATGACCTGAAGTTGCGGCTGCGGACGGTGGTGCCTGAGGCCGACGACCAGCATGTCGGAGATGGCACGGGCGGGCTCCGGCTGGATCAGGTGCGCGAAGTCGAGAAGTTCTTCGGGCATGGTCACCGGCGAAAAATAGATGTCGCGCATCAGCGACAGGCTGGTCGGGCCGAGTTCGCCATGGTGACTGAGCCGGGTGATCTCGGAGAACATCTCGGGGTGCCTCAGGGCAAGCCGCATGATCGAGCCCCAGGTACCCGTCGGCGGCACCGGCGCCATGAGCACCACGGCGCGGGCTGTGGTCCGCTCGAGCGCACGCTCGATCACGCTGCAGCCCATTGAATGGCCGATCAGCACGGTATCGCCGGGCAGGCTGGCGATGACTTGGCGGAGATCGGCGGCGTAGTCGTCGATGCCGAAGCGGTCGGCTTCGTCCCTGCCCTCGCTCAGACCGTGGGCGGAGAGGTCGAGCGCGTGGCAGTTGTAACCGAGCGCGGCGAAGTAGGGCAGAAAATGGATGTCCCAGCAACGGGAGTCCATGTAGGCGCCATGGACGAACAGCAGGTTAGGCGCATCCGTCGGCATCGTGGCGGGGCGGTGGAGCGTGTGAATCTGACGCGGGGGCATGCGGTGGTCTCCGTATCGGCGGCGAGAACGTAGTTTTACACTCGCAGCAGCGCAATTTTAAGCGGTGGCTGGCCGTCGTGGCTGGGGAAATCGTCCTCCGGCATGATCCATTCCACTTCCCGGATCTTCCGGCCGATCTTCGTGGCGCAACGTCCAAGCTGGTCGGCCCAGACCTCGCGCGAAATTTCCGCCGCATTGTTGCAACAGATCAGGGTTCCGCCCTCGGTCGTGCACTGCAGCGCCAGCTTCATCAGGGCGGCGTAATCGTTGACGATATCGACGACGCCGAACGGACTCTTGGCATAGCGCGGCGGGTCGAGGAAGACGAGGTCGAAGCTGCGCTGGTCGAGCCTGGGAAAGGCGGGCATGCGCTTGCCCCGGACCACCGCCGGCTGGCCGACCCCGGCGAGCTGGCGCATGGCGGCAAAGGCGTCGCTGTGGATGAAGCGCAGGCGGATCGGCAGGTCGTTGAGACGGGCATTTTCCTTGCCCACCTTGAGGTTGGATTCGGCGAAGTCGATGTTGACGACATGCGCCGCGCCGGCCCTGGCGGCGGCGACGCCGATGCCGCAGGTGTACGCGAACAGGTTGAGCAGCGACTTGCCGGAGGCTTCCTGCATGATCCGGCGCCGACCGGCGCGCATGTCGAGAAAGAGCCAGGGGTCCTGGCCACCGTGCCGCGCCTGGACGAGATAGCGCACACCCATTTCGTGAATCTCGCGCGGCCTCTGCGCCGCGCGCAGCAGCTCGGCCGGCAACGGGTTGGCGACGCGTGAGTTGGGGCGGCTGCGATCGTTGTAGATCGCGGTCAGGCCGGGCAGGGTGGTGGCGTAGAAATCCTCGATGGCGACCCGTTCATCGTTGTCGAGGGCATCGTGGAAGGTCTGGATCAGCAGCAGGTCACCGTAGCGGTCGACGGTCAAACCAGGCCGTTTTTCGCTGCTGCCGTTGAACAGGCGGTAGGCATTGGTGTCCTCGCCGTGCAGGCGCGCGATCAGAGGCTGGCGGGCGGCGAAGGCAGCCTGCAGAAGGTCGATCAGTGCGTGGTCTTGCATGATGCTCTCCCGGCGATGTGGGGCGACCACTGGGGACCATGTCCCCCGGAAATGCCGCAGGGCCGGATTCTACCGGAGTGCCGTAGCGCCTGTCGGTTCGAGCGCCACCCAGATTCGCCAGTGGCCGCAGGTCGAGCGGGCGCGCCGCTCCGAGTGGTCCCAGCCGCCCCCGATGCACAGGCCGACGACGGTCTCTCCGGCCACGGCCACGGTGCCCGGCTGCTCACCCGGTTGCCGTTCGCCGCACCAGCGTTCGCAGGTGGCGCAGCGTTTCTGGTCCACAGTCTGGATCAGCAAGTCTTCGCGGCGCGACAGGCGGCAATGCTCTCGGCGGCCGGCACGACGGCGCCGCCGCTGCCGATCCAGCCCTTGATGCCTTTCTTCACGTTATAGACCGTGGGATACCCCGCCTGCTGCGAAAGCAACTGGCTGACCGGCCTGGTCCGGTTGCCGGAACGGCAGATGACGACGATCGGGTCGCCCGGTCTGGCCATCGGCTTGAGTTTCTCGAGCCATGCCGGGTCGGCGCGCCCGCGCTCGTCGAAGTAGGTCAGCAGCCGGCTGCCGGGGACAATGCCGGTTTCTTCCCATTCTGGCTGGGTGCGGATGTCGATCACCGTCACCCCGCTCTTGATCAGTTGTGCCAGTTCGGCATTGTCGATGTCGATGACTTCGGCACGGGCCAGCAGGGCGGACAGCACCAGGCAGCCGAAAAGAAGGAATCTACGCATGGCGGTTCTCAAGGATAAGCAATTTCTTATTATACCGGCTGCGATCCAATCTATTGTCGTCCCTGCTGCTGGCGCTTCATCATTTCGCGCATTTGCGGATCCTTCATCATTTCCTGCATGTTGCCAGCGTTCACCGGCGGCATTCCCGGCATCATGATGTCGCCCGGCTTCTGGCCCGGCTTGCAGGGGCCGAGCCAGCGCGCTTCCTGCGTCATCTTCATTTCGCTCATGCCGCGTTGCGGCGGGTTGTAACGGACCTGCATGTCGTTGCGGTAGCTGCTGTCGAAGTCGCCGGTGATGACAGCGTCGGTGGTTGCCGTCGTGGCGTCGAGCTTGCACACCGAATGGATGGTCACCTTGCCGGTGCCGCGACTGACGTCCATTACCGGGCAATTGGTCTTCTCCCTGGCGCGTTCCTGCATCACGTTGTCGCTGGCCTGATCGACGCACATCTGCATTGGCCCCTGCGAGGGCATGCCGGCCATCTGGGTCCTGATCTCCCAGAGGCCGGATTTGCGTCTGGGGACATCCGCTGCACTGGCGGTGGCTGCCAGCAGCGCGGCTAGAAGGGTGAGGCTGATGCGAGCGGCAGTCATGAATCGGGCTCCCTGGCGGCGGTGCGCTCTATCCTATCCCTGTTTGCCGCAATCGTCATGTGATAATGTTCATTCTTGACGGGGGTGGGCATGGCACTGAAAGCGACGATCCACAAGGCGGAACTGCAAATCGCCGACCTCGACCGCGCCCACTT
>DAOMFF010000148.1:0-4338 GCA_035429665.1 Azonexus sp. | reverse complement strand
ACGATGGTCATCAGGATCGAGATGACCATGGCGACGATCGGCCGGTTGATGAAGAACTTTGACATGGCCGCTTATTCCTTGGCTGCCGGTGCCGGCGCGGCGGGTTTTTCGTCGGGCTTGGCGGAGGGCGCTTCGGCGACTAAGGGCTTCGGATTGATGGTCACACCCTGGCGCACCTTCTGGGTACCCTCGGCGATCACCTGCTCGCCCGGCTGCAGGCCCTTGCGGATGATCCACTCCGTGCCGATACGCTCACCGACCGTCACCGGCCGGATGTCGACCTTGTTGTCGGCGCCGACCACGGCCACCAGGTACTTGCCCTGGACTTCGGTGACAGCGCGTTGCGGCACCAGCAGCGCGCCCTTGTCGACCGCCATCGTTGCCCGTACCTTGCCGTACTGGCCGGGGCGCAGCAGGTTGTCGGGATTGGGGAACAGGGCGGCGACCTTGAAGGTGCCGGTCGAAACATCGACCTGGCGGTTGAGCACGGAAGTCTTGCCCGGGTGCGGATAGAGCGAACCGTCCACCAGGAAAAGCTCCAGCGGCACCCGCTCCGGCTTGCTACCGGCGGCAATGGCCGCGTTGGCAATCTTGAGATACTCGCGCTCGCTGATGTTGAAATAGGCCTTGATCGGGTCGACGACGGACACCGTGGTCAGCTCCGTCGTCATGCTCGGACTCAGCAAGTCGCCAATCTGGGCCTTGGCGATGCCGGCAATGCCGGTCACCGGCGAGGTGATTTTCGTGAACCCGAGGTTCAGCTTCGCCGTCTTGAGCGAAGCCTCGGCAGCTTCGAGCTGGGCCTTGGCGGACAGATGGGCACCGGTGGCGTCGTCGAGATCCTTCTGGCTGACCGCGTTCACCGCAGCCAGCGGCTTGATGCGGGCGAGGTTGGCTCTGGTCGTTTCGAAACGGGCAAGCTGCTGGGCGCGCAGCCCCTTGGCTTCTTCGACGGCAGCTTCGAAAGTACGTGGGTCGATCTCGAACAGCGGCTGCCCCTGTTTCACCAGGTCGCCTTCGCGGTAATTCTGCTTGACCAGGTAGCCGGTCACCTGCGGGCGGATGACGGCGTTGACGTTGCCGTCGAGCGAACCGATCCATTCCATGTAGATCGGCACGTCGCGCTGGGCCACACTAACCACTTCGACGGCCGGCGGTCCCGGCGGCGCTGCCTTTTCCTTGTCGCAGGCGGCGGTGATCAGCAGGACGATGGCGGCCAGCCCGGTCGCTGCCCACTTGAAGTTACGGCTGGAGGATGAAAGGGGGAATGAGTTGATGATCATGGCTGCTTCCGCTATGGGTGACTCGTAATGGCTGGTCGTTTCGGTGTCAAAGGGTTTTCCGATCGAAGATCGTGTGAATGATGCATCACTCTCCCGCCGTACGCGGCGTTCATTTTACTTCGGCTACATCGGAATCCGATGCTGGCGCGTTACTTGCCGAAAAATTCTCCTGATAATGCCGGATCACTGCCCGCGCATTGAAGAAGAGGCGCTCTCTGCCCAGGCGGTCGGCGAGGCCGGATGCCTTGACGCATTCCATCACATCCGGACTCAAGTCGGCCAGCCAGAGGGTGGCGCCTTCTTCGGTGGCGCGACGTTCGCCCTCGACCAACATCTGCAGGGCCGAATACTCGATATCGAAGACGCGGCTCATGTCCAGGGCGAGCACACGTGGCCGGTACTTTGCAACAAGCGCCCTGATCTGGTCGCCAACCTCCTGGGCGTTGGCAAAGAACAGTCTTCCCTCCGGTCGCAGGATTAACAGACCGTCAAAGCTTTCGTCATCGGGATGCTCGGCGGAAAGCGGACGCAGGACGTCGGCACCGCGCTTGCGACCGATGACACGGACTTTCGGATGAGCCTCCTGGCTGGCGAGGCCGATCAGCGAAAGGATGATCGCCACCACGATGCCTTTCAGGGTGCCGAAGACGAGTACGCCGGCGAAGGCAGCCAATGCCCAGCGAAACTCCATGGTTCGGACCCGCCGGATGGCAACGAACTCGGCGGGTTGAATCAGGCCGACCGAATAGACGATGACCACTGATGCCAGAACGGCGTGCGGCAACAGTCCGAGCAGGGGCGCCAGAAAGAGCATGGTTCCCACCGCTGCGGCTGCGGTAACCAGCGATGCCTTTTGCGATTGCCCCCCTACGGAGCGAACCACGGCCGTTTGTGACGTACCGCCGCCCGCCGGCATGGCGCCGAAGAACGCACCGCCAAGGTTGGCCGTCCCGCTGGCGAGCAGTTCGCGGTCGGCCTTGATGGGCGGCTCCGACGATTTGGCAAAGGCGCGTCCGGCAGCGATTGTCTCGGTGAAACTCATCAGGGCGATGCCGAGCGCCCCGGGGAGCAATTGTTCGACGAGTCCGGGATCGGGCAGGGTGATCGCCGGGAATCCCTGGGGAATCAGCCCGACCGTTCCCACGCCCAGGGCGTTCAATCCGAAGAACCAGGAGGCGGCGATGCCACCGCCTACGGCAATGAGCGGGGCTGGCGAATGGGGCCACCGGCGCTCCATGCCGGCCAGCAGCAGCAGCGTCGCCGCCGCGACCGCCAAGGTAAGCAACGAGGTATCGGGAAGCTCGTGGATGACGCTCAGGATGTCTCTGAAGAATCCTTGCTTGGTGATGTGTATCCCGAGCAGCTTTGGCACCTGGTCAAGGATGATGACCAGTCCGATTCCCGCCTTGAAACCGGTCAGGACCGGGGTCGAGATAAAGTTGGCGACAAACCCGAGGCGCAGCGCCGAGGCCAGGAGCAGGAGCGCACCGGTCAGCGCGGACAGGGTGGCGACCGCCGTGATCAGCTTGCCGGGGTCGCCGTCCGGAACGGCAAGGCCCAGTTGTGTGGCGGTGAGAATCGCCAGTGTCGCCGTCGAGCTGACGCTGAGCACGCGTGACGTGCCGAGCAGGGCATAGATGAGCATCGGCACGAAGGCGGTATAGAGGCCGACGGCAACCGGCAGCCCGGCTACCGTCGCATAGGCCATCGCCTTGGGCAGGACGACCGCGGCGGCGGTCAGTCCGGCGACGAGGTCGAGGCGCAAGCCCCCCGCGCCACTACCTGCGGCGCCTGTCGCACCGGCTTTATGCGTCATGGTGCTGCTCTCCTGACCAGAAAATGATCCCGCCGGCAGAAAGCCGTCGGTAGTCGTTGTGCCCGTGGAGCGGCATCCGGGTCAGGCGGAAGCCGGCATGTTGGAAGCGGTAAGCTGCAACGCGCGCACGGCGACCCCAGAAAGCAGGGTAGTCATCAGTCAATGGTTCACAGGTAGCGCATGGCGTCGTGGTAATTCATCGATTTTGGCGGTGGCAGTTCGCTTCGCGCGAGGCGCCCAATGACAAAGGCTCTCCGCTGCGGCAGCGCGCCTTTCAGTTCGATTACGGCAAAATCGACTTCGGCTCCCGATTCGGCGCGCATCTCGTCGAGTACCACATTCATCGAGCTCAGGCGAATGCGCCTCGGCTCGATCGACAGGTAATCCTGAGGCTTGTCGAACACCGCCTTGAGGGTTTCAAGTTCGCCCTCCAGCGCTGCCTCGCCGCCGCCCATCGTCTCCAGTTGCCGCTCGTTATCGAGCAGTTCCGCCTCGAGTCGGGCCTGCTGACTGGCTTCCGCCGGCGCCTCGCCCAACATCGACCCGAGGCCCGGACCGTGTTGCTGCAGCAACCGGAGGCGTGCCCGGATCAGCGACCGGTTTGCCTGCAGTTCCTGGCGTTCGCTGCGTTCTGCGCCAATTTCCGACAAGGCCCGTGAAATGAGATATTCGAAAATCTCGACACCGATGACGCGGCGCAAGACCGCTTCATCGGGGCCACACAGTCGCGTCTTGTGATCGGAAAAATTCACCGTCATCTGCGCCACATCTCGCTGGACCATATCCCCTTGCAGCCCCAGACCGAAAACCCGCTGTTCGGTGAACGCCATGCCGAGAACCAGATACGCCTCATCGAGTTCAGGAAATTTCTCGAAGAGCGTGCGCAATCCGTCCGCGCGGGCGAGCACATCCTTCATGTCCGACGGTGAGACAAAAAACGCGCGCAAGGCCGGATCGGCAGACCAGGTCTCGGTCGACATGCGCCGGACGGCAGGAAGCAACTTGACCAGTCCCTGCAGGAACCTGATCGTTGTCTCGACCGAGGGCGCCAGGCGCTTGTGACAGTTCGGCAGGAGTTTCAGCCGTGGGTTGGTCAGCGTGATGGCCTTGTCGACAGCCCATCGAACCATCTCCTCGGATACCCGATCCGTATCGAAATGGCCAGCCCGGTGCTTGAACCAACCGAGAATGCCCATGCCTCGCCCCTCCGTTTACAAGTTCCTGATCAAGCCCCCACCC
>DAOMFF010000147.1:0-4347 GCA_035429665.1 Azonexus sp. | reverse complement strand
ACCACAAGAAGGGCGACAAGGTCCGCGGCGCCATCAAGTCGATCACCGACTTCGGTATCTTCATCGGCCTGCCCGGCGGCATCGACGGCCTGGTTCATCTCTCCGACCTGTCGTGGAGCGCGTCCGGCGAGGAAGCCATGCGCAACTTCAAGAAGGGCGATGAAGTCGAGGCGCTGGTGCTCGGCATCGACGTCGAGAAGGAACGCATATCGCTTGGCGTCAAGCAGATGGACGGCGACCCGTACACCAACTTCATCGCCACCCACGAGAAGAACAGCATCGTGCGCGGCACCGTCAAGACGGTCGATGCCCGCGGTGCGGTGATTTCGCTGGATGGCGACAACGAAGGTTACCTGCGTGCCTCCGAGTTCTCGCGTGATCGCATCGACGACCTGTCGCAGCACCTCAGGGTCGGTGACGTGGTCGAGGCGATGATCATCAACGTGGACCGCAAGACGCGCGGCATCAACCTGTCGATCAAGGCCAAGGACAGCGCCGACCAGCACGATGCCATGCAGAAGCTGTCCGCCGAGTCCTCCGCCGCGGCTTCCGGTACGACCAACCTCGGCGCCCTGCTCAAGGCCAAGCTCAACCAGCAAGGCTGACAGGCACAAGCATGACCAAATCCGAGCTCATCGCCCGGTTGGCGGAACGCTTTCCCCAGCTCGTGGCGAAGGATGCCGACTTCGCGGTCAAGATGATTCTCGATGCGATGTCCGACGCCCTGGTGCGCGCGGACCGCATCGAGATTCGCGGATTCGGCAGCTTTGCGCTCAACTACCGGCCGCCGCGCACCGGCCGCAACCCCAAATCGGGGGAGAAGGTCAGCGTGCCCGCCAAGTGGGTCCCCCACTTCAAGGCGGGCAAGGAACTGCGTGAACGGGTCGATCAGTCGATCTGACTCGGGTCCGGGTGCATTGTGGTAGATTCGGGGGCAGTGGATTTCACTGCCCCTTTTTCTTTTATGTCATGACAGCATTGACCTGGGCCATTCGCCTCATCATCTTCGCGATCCTGCTGGTGTTTGCTATCCGCAACACCGAACCGACGACCCTGCGTTTCGTTCTCGATTATGCCTGGGAGGCGCCGCTGGTCATTGTCCTGCTGGCATCCTTCGCCACTGGGGCGATCCTTGGCATGTTGTCGTTGGTCGGCGTGGTTTTCCGCCAGCGTCGCGAAATCTCACGCCTCAAGCGCGAGGCCGCCAAGCCGCAGTTGCCGGTCATCCCCGAACCGCCGCCACTGGCATGACTGAGTTGTTCGAGTACTGGCAACTGCTGCTGGTTCCGCTCTTCTTCGGGCTGGGCTGGGCGGCGGCCCGCGTCGATATCCGGCAGGTGGTGCACGAATCGCGCGCCCTGCCGCGTTCCTACTTCCAGGGCCTCAACTTCCTGCTCAACGAGCAACCGGACAAGGCCATCGATTCCTTTCTGGAGGTGGCCAAGGTCGATTCCCAGACGGTCGAGTTGCACTTTGCGCTGGGCAACCTGTTCCGCCGGCGCGGCGAGACCGAGCGGGCGATCCGCATGCACCAGAATCTGATCGACCGGGCGGATCTCGACGAGGGCGTGCGCCTGCATGCGCTCTCGGAACTCGGGCAGGATTTCCTCAAGGCCGGCCTCCTCGACCGCGCCGAGGAAATTTTCAACAAGCTGGTCGGGACCTCGTTCGAGGACGAGGCCAAGCGCAACCTGTTGGAGATCTACCAGGTCGAGAAGGAATGGCAGAAGGCCATCGATCTCGCCCGCGAACTGCCGGACGTCGCGTCGCAGCAGCAGGTCGCCGAGTTCTACTGCGAACTGGCTGCCGGCGAAATCATGCGTTCGCGCCCGGACAGCGCCCGCGCATACCTGGAATCAGCCATGCAGCAGAACCGCAAGTGCGTGCGCGCCAGCCTCCTGCAGGGTGATCTGCTGTTGCAGGAGGGCAACCCGGTGGGCGCCATCGACGCCTGGCAACGCATCGAACAGCAGGGTCCCGCCTACCTGGCGCTGGTTGCCCAACGCCTGCTCGATACCCATCGCAAGCTGGAGCGGCGCGACGAGGGAATTGCGCTGTTGCGCGGCTACCTCGAACACTATCCGTCGCTTGATCTGCTCGATGTCGTCTATCAGCTCGTTCTCGAGAGTGCGGGCAACGAGGCGGCGTATCGTCTGGTTCGTGACGAACTGCAGCGCAACCCGACCCTGCTTGGTCTGGAGAAGCTGATGAGCGCACGACTGCCGCTGGTCGAGCCGGAAGTGCGACCCGATATCGACCTGGCGAAGAGCATCATCGCGGGGTACACGCAGCGCCTGTCACGCTATCGGTGCAATAATTGCGGCTTCAAGGCCCGCCAGTTCTACTGGCGCTGCCCGGCCTGCGGCGGCTGGGAAACCTACCCGCCGCGGCGCAGCGAAGAGTTCGATCAAACCTTGTAGGAAGAAGCGTACATGAAGATACGGAACCCCGTCTTTCGGGAAGGTTGCAACCTTCATGACCCGAATTCGGTCCGATCCGGTGGCAGCAAGTATCTGGTCGCCGGACATTGAGACGCATGCTCGACAAGGTTAAAGACGTTCGCCTGCTGGTCGTCGGCGATGTCATGCTCGACCGCTACTGGTTCGGCGAGGTCAGCCGGATTTCCCCGGAAGCGCCGGTGCCCGTGGTCAGGGTCCAGCGCATGGAAGAGCGCCTGGGCGGTGCCGCCAATGTCGCGCGCAACGCGGCGTCGCTCGGCGCCTTCACCGGCTTGCTCTCGGTCGTTGGCGACGACGAAGCGGGCCGCTCGCTCGCTCGACTCCTTGAAGAGGAGCAAATCGATGCCGGATTGCATGTCGACCGCGACATCGACACCACGGTCAAGCTGCGCGTCATCGGTCGCCAACAGCAACTGCTGCGCATCGACTTCGAGACGGCACCATCGCACGAAATCCTGCAGGCCAAGCTGGCTGACTTCGAGCAGCGGGTGGCGCAGGCCGATGTCGTCATCCTCTCGGATTATGGCAAGGGCGGTCTGGCCCACATCGCCGAGATGATCGCCATCGCCCGCGCCCACGACAAGCCGGTCTTGGTCGATCCCAAGGGCGACGAATGGGGCAGGTATGCGGGGGCGACGGTCATCACGCCCAACCGCGCCGAGTTGCGCGAGGTCGTCGGGCGCTGGTCGTCCGAACAGGAACTCGCCGCCAAGGCGCAGAAGTTACGCGGCGAACTCGGGCTCGAAGCGCTGCTGGTGACGCGCAGCGAAGAGGGCATGACGCTCTTCGCCGATCAGGAAACCCATCATCAGCCCGCGCAGACCCGCGAGGTATTCGATGTTTCCGGGGCCGGCGACACCGTGATCGCCACGCTGGCGGTGATGCTGGGAGCGGGCGCCGACTGGGCCGAGGCCATTCGCGTCGCCAATGTCGCCGCCGGCATCGTCGTCGGCAAGCTGGGTACCGCCGTCGTCACTCGCGCGGAACTTGTATCAGCACTGTAAGGAAAAGTCATGTACATCGTCGTTACCGGCGCGGCCGGTTTTATCGGCTCCAACATCGTCAAGGCACTGAACGAGCGCGGGGTGAGGAACATCATCGCTGTCGACAACCTGACCCGGGCCGACAAGTTCAGGAACCTGATCGACTGCGATATCGCCGATTACGTCGACAAGCACGACTTCATCGCGCGCATCCAGGCCGGTCATTACGACGGCGAGATCGACGCCATCTTTCATGAGGGCGCCTGCTCCGACACCATGGAAACCGACGGCCACTACATGATGGAGAACAACTACCGCTACTCGATGATCCTGCTCGACTGGTGCCTGGACCAGGACGTGCAGTTCCTCTATGCATCGAGCGCGGCGACCTATGGCGGCAGCAGCGCGTTCAGGGAAGAGCGCGAGTGCGAAGGACCGCTCAACGTCTATGGCTACTCCAAGTTCCTGTTCGACCAGGTCGTCCGCCAGCGGCTGGCGCAGAAGCTATCGTCGCAGATCGTCGGTTTCCGCTACTTCAATGTTTACGGACCGCGCGAATCGCACAAGGGGCGCATGGCTTCGGTCGCCTTCCACAACTACAACCAGTTCAAGGCCGATGGCAAGGTCAGGCTGTTCGAAGGCTCGCACGGTTATGAGAACGGCGGCCAGATGCGTGACTTCGTATTCGTCGGCGATGTCGCCAAGGTCAACCTTTTCTTCCTTGACCATCCCGAAAAGTCCGGCATCTTCAACCTCGGCTCCGGGCGGGCACAGAGTTTCAACGATGTCGCGGTGGCTGCGGTCAACGGCTGCCGCAGGGCAAAAAACGAAGCGCCGCTGACGCTGGAAGAACTGCGGGCACAGGGCTTGCTGGAGTACGTCGCCTTCCCCGAGGCCTTGAAGGG
>DAOMFF010000146.1:0-4415 GCA_035429665.1 Azonexus sp. | reverse complement strand
ATGGACCGGCACGGCTTCATACGCCAGGCCCTTCAGGTTGAGCGCGATGCGCACCCGGTAGGCGGCGGAACTGCGGAAATAGGTGTAGAGCCTGAGCATGACGACTCCGTTTTCTCAGCCCGCATTGTGGCGCATTGGCGCCGGATGCGACAACGCCGCCGGCCGGAAAGTCATCCCGGATACTTCGCGACGCGCTGGTCGATAGCCCCGAAGATGCTGGCGCCGCTGCGGTCGAACATCTCGATGCATACCGTGTCTCCGAACTTGAGGAACGGTGTCTGCGGCTTGCCGGTTTCGATGGTCTCGTACATGCGCACTTCGGCAAGGCAACAGTAGCCGACCCCGCCGCTGGCGATCGACGAACCGTGCAGGCCGCCCTGCTTGTTGGAGACGGTGCCGGAACCGACGATCGAGCCGGCTTCCACCTCGCGGGTCTTTGCCAGGTGCGCGACCAGTTGCGGGAAGTTGAAGACCATGTCGGTCCCGGCATCCGGGTTGCCGAACAGGGCGCCGTTGACATGCACGGTCAGCGGCCGGTGCACCTTGCCGTCGCGCCACTCGCCGCCGAGTTCGTCGGGCGTCACCGCCACCGGGCTGAAGGCCGAGGCTGGCTTGGACTGGAGGAAGCCGAAGCCCTTCGCCAGTTCGCCGGGAATCAGGTTGCGCAGCGACACGTCGTTGACCAGCAGCAGCAGCCGGATGGCCTTGGCGGCCTCGGCCGGCGCCGCGCCCATGTTCACGTCGCCGGTGATGACCGCCACCTCGCCTTCGAGGTCGATGCCCCATTCTTCCGCCAGCACAAACACCGGATCGCGCGGGCCGACGAAGGAATCCGAACCGCCCTGATACATCAGCGGATCGCTCCAGAACTCTGGCGGCAATTCGGCGCCGCGGGCGCGGCGCACGAGCTCGACGTGATTGACGTAGGCCGAGCCGTCGGCCCACTGGTAGGCGCGCGGCAAGGGCGAATGGCAGGCGGCCGGGTCGAAGTCCTCGGAATCTTTGAAGGCGCCGCTGTTGAGCGCCGCATAGACGTGGCGCAGCGGCGACACGACGGCTTCCCAGTCGTCGAGCGCCGCCTGCAGCGTGCGGGCGATGTGCGGCACGGGACGGCAATGGGTCAGGGCGCGATTGACGACGACCAGCGTGCCGTCGCGGCCGCCGCGTTTCAGGGTGGCGAGTTTCATGTCCTACTCCCCGGCGTAGCTGCCGTCGTGCATCCAGCGCGCGTGTTGCGGCGCCTTCTTTGTCAGCGCCCACTCATTCAGCATCTCCCACTTCACTTCGTCGAGCATCTTCGCCATCTTCGGGGTGCCGGTGTTCGCCGCCAGTTCGAGACGATGACCGCTCGGGTCGAAGAAGTAGATCGACTTGAAGATGGTGTGATCGGTCGGCCCGACCACCTCGATGCCGTCGGCTTCGAGCCTCGCCTTGGTTTCAAGCAGGGCGTCGAGCGATTCGACCTCGAAGGCGATGTGCTGGGTCCACGCCGGGGTGTTGGGATCGCGGCCCATCGGCGGCTTGGTCGGCAGCTCGAAGAAGGCGAGGATGTTGCCGTTGCCGGCATCGAGGAAGATGTGCATGTAGGGGTCGGGTTCCTTCGTCGACGGCACCTCGTTCTCGGCAATCGCCAGCACGAAGCCCATGTTCAGGTACTTCCCGTACCACTCGACGGTTTCCCTGGCGTCCTTGCAGCGGTAGGCGACGTGGTGAATTCTCTGGATCTTCATCGGGGGTCTTCTCCTTCTCCTCAGACGCCTTCGCGGGCAATCTGCATCGCCTCGCGCAGCACGCCGATGTCGCCGATGTGGTTCGCCAGCAGGAGCACCAGCCTGGCGTTGAGCAGCGCGCTCTGCACGTCGCTGAGATCGCGATGGGTTTCGATCAGCGCTTCGTAGAAGTCGTCGCCGGGCGAAAAGGCGCGGAAGTAGCGTTTGCCGGGCTCGTTGAAATTGGGGGTCAGGATCAGGGACATGGCCGGCTCCTCAAAGGGTGTTGCAGGTGGCGCGGGCCAGCGCCTGCTTGACGCGGCCGTCATCGAAAGCGCGCCAACGGGCGGTAACATGCTGGTCGGGACGAATCAGGTAGACGGTGCCGGGTGCGCTGTCGTAGCGTTCGGCAAAGCGCCCCTTGCTATCCGCGAAGACGCGCAGCCCTTCCGGCGCCCGCCCCGGCTTCGCCGCGACGAGGACGACCTCGAGCGGGATCGTTGCGCCGGCCAACGCCTTGAATTCGCGGGCCAAACTGGCGTCGACCGCAGCAGGGTCTTCGACATGGACCAGCGCCATGAAGCGGTTGCCGACGCGGTCGAGCAGCCAGAAATCGGCGCCATCTTCCTGCATCGGCGCATCGTCCATCGGCGCGCCGGGCACCATGTCGCCGACGAAGGCGTCGTCGTCCGGCGTATTGAGACGCGACCCGGTCAGGACGGACGGCACCGAAAGGCGGCCCGAATTAACCAGCATGCGGGCGAAGGCATGGTCGCGGGCCAGCGTCAGCACCGCGTTGCGGAAATTCAGCGAGGTCCGGGATTTCGGCGTGATGAAGTCGGTCGACCGCGTCGAGTTCATGATGTTTTCGTCGGCGGCGAAAACCCGCTCCTCGGAATAGCTGTCGAGCAGGCTATCGGGCGCCTTGCCGCCGAGCACCAGCCTGAGCTTCCAGCACAGGTTGTCGCTGTCCTGGATTCCCGAGTTGGCGCCGCGCGCGCCGAACGGCGAGACCTGGTGCGCGGCATCGCCGACGAAGAGGACGCGGCCATGGCGGAACCGCTGCATGCGGCGGCACTGGAAGGTGTAGACGCTGACCCACTCGAGCTCGAATTCGCGGTCGGCGCCGAGCATCGCCTTGATGCGCGGAATGACCTTTTCCGGCTTCTTCTCTTCCTCCGGGTCGGCCTGCCAGCCGAGCTGGAAGTCGATGCGGTAGACGTTGTCGGCCTGGCGGTGCAGCAGCACCGACTGCCCCGGATGGAAAGGCGGATCGAACCAGAACCAGCGCTCGGCGGGAAAGTCGGCCTTCATCACGACATCGGCGATCAGGAAGCGATCGAGAAAGACCCTGCCTTCGCTGTCCAGGTTCATCATGTGGCGGATCGCGCTGCGCGCGCCGTCGGCGACGATCAGCCAGTCGGCTGTGAGCGCGTAGGCGCCGTCCGGCGTTTCGACCTGAAGCGTCGTTCCGTTGCCCGCGGGCGCAAGCGAAACCACCTTGTTCCTGAAGCGGAGATCGAGATCGGGCAATTCGCGGGCGCGCCGGACCAGGGATTCCTCGAGGTAGTACTGCTGCAGGTTGATCATGCCCGGACGCTTGTGGTCGGGCTGCGGCAGCAGGTTGAAGTTGTAGACCTCCTCCTCGCGGAAGAAGGTACGGCCGACGTTCCAGCTCACCCCCCTGGCCACGCAGGCATCGCCGACGCCAATGCGGTCGAGGATCTCGAGCGCGCGCTTGGCATAGCAGACGCCGCGCGAGCCCACCGAAACGGTATCGTCATCGTCGAGGACGACGACCGGCACGCCCGACTGCGCCAGATCGATCGCCGCCGCCAGGCCGACCGGCCCGGCGCCGACCACCACCACCGGATAGCGCCCCGGCTCGCCGCTACTGATTTCGGGCGGCGCGACGTACTCGTACTTCGGGTATCGGTAGGTGCTCAGCATTCTTGTCTCCCCTTCAAACGTTTCACCGGACGGAGCGGATTGGCGTCAATCAGCCTGCAGCCCGTGCCACATTTCCCGGTCGCGCTCGGCCGTCCAGATGCGCGGATGCTTGATGCCGCTCGCCTCGTCGACCGCGCGCGCGACGTCGAAGGGCAGGCAGTGCTCGTAGATGAAAACGTGGCCGAACTTCGGATCCATGGCCTGGCGCGCATGCGCCATCGCCTGCTTCAGATTCATGTCCTGGGCGACGGCTTCCTTCGCGGAGTTCAGCAGCGTGCTGACGAAATCGCGGGTGTAGGCCAGGCCCTCGGCCACCCGGGCCGTTCCGACCAGCGCCGGGCCACGGCCGGGCACCAGTTTCTCGGCGCCGAAGGCGGCCAGCGCATCGAGGGTTGCCGGCCACTCCGCGAGCTGGGCGTCGCCGGTGTAGCAGGCGGCGTCGGCCTCGACGAGGTCGCCGGAGAACAGCACCTTCTCGGACGGGGTCCAGACGATGGTGTCGCCCCTGGTGTGACCCATGCCGACGTGCATGATCTTCACGTCGAGGTCCTTGCCCAGCCACAGGGTGATTTCGTCCTTGAAGACTAGGGTCGGCCAGGTCAGGCCGGGAATCGATTCGAAGTTCTGGAACAGGCGGGGGAAACGCTCGTACTCCGACATCATGTCCTGTTGACCGCGCTCGACGATCATCTCCCAGGTGCCCTGGCTGGCGATGATCTCCTGCATGCCCTCGGCCCGGTAGCCGGAAGCGCCGAG
>DAOMFF010000145.1:2398-4433 GCA_035429665.1 Azonexus sp. | reverse complement strand
TCATCGGTAGCCACCTCACCGAAATCAACGTCACCAGCCCGACCTGCATGGTCGAAATCCGGCAGCAGACGGGCTTTGATTCGGCGGCGGCCTTCGTAGCGGCCCTCGAGCGGGAATGCGCCATTTCCTGATTGTCGTCTGCGCGCTGCTCGTGGTCGCCTGCGGGCGCACACCCTTGCAGGAACAGCAGGCTTACGTCTTCGGCACCCGGGTCGAGGTTCTCGTCGTCAGCGCCGACCCCGAGCGAGGGCGCCAGGCCGTCGCCGCTGTCCTGCGCGAATTCGACCGGCTGCACCGCGCCTATCACGCTTGGCAGGAGTCAGAACTGACGGCTCTAAATCGGGCCATTGTTTCGGGTCGACCGCACCAGGCCGGGCCGGAGCTGGCCGAATTGGTCCGGGAAGCCCAGGCTTTGGCGCAACAGGGCGAGCACCTGTTCGATCCCGGCATCGGCCAGCTGGTAAGGCTGTGGGGCTTCCACGCCGAAGAATTCAAGGCCGAGCTTCCGCCCGCGGCGGATATCGAAGCCTGGCTGGCGGCAAGACCGGGCATCGCCGACATCACCATCGCCGGCCAGACGATCAGCAGCCGCAACCCCCGGGTCGCTCTCGACTTCGGCGGCTACTTGAAAGGGGTCGCTCTCGACCGGGCCGCCGGAATCCTGCGCAGTCAGGGCATCGACAACGCGTTGATCAACATCGGCGGCAACGTCATGGCGCTGGGCAGCAAACATGGCCGGCGGTGGCGGGTCGGCATCCAGCACCCGCGTCAGCCCGGCCCGATGGCCACGGTCGAACTCGCCGACGGAGAAGCGATCGGCACATCCGGCGACTATCAGCGCTTTTTCGAGGTGGACGGCAAGCGCTACCCGCACCTGCTCGACCCGCGGACCGGCTATCCGGTCGACCACACCCAGGCGATCACGGTACTGATCCCCGCCGGCGCCAAGGCGGGGACGCTATCCGATGCCGCCTCCAAGCCGATCTTCATAGCCGGCCCCGACGGCTGGCGTGAAATGGCGAAGAAGATGGAAATCGGCCTCGTTTTGCGCGTCGACCGCGACGGGCGGGTTTTCGCCACCGAGTTGCTCAACCAGCGGCTGGAGTTCGCCGGGAAGCGCGCAGCGGTCACCATCGTCCCGTAGAGATCAGGCCCTCGGTCGGTCGGGTCGGCGCCCCTGGATTCGCCCAACTTTGACGTGCGTCGCGTTACGACGCGCGGTAAACTCCATTTCGCGTTCATTCAGGAAACCGGGTGATGCCTGCACCCTTCTGCTCCGATGCTAAACATTCGTAACCTGCTCCCCGCCGACATCGAGTCGGCCATTGCCCTTCAGAGCCGCGTCTATCCAACCATTGCGCCTTTCCGCGCGGACCAGTTTGCACACCTGCTCGAGATCTTCCCGCGCGGCCAGTTCGCTGCGGTTCTCGAGGAGCGACTCGTCGGAATCGCCATTTCGCTGGTCATCGTCTGGGAGCACTACAGCTTGCACCACACCTGGGCCAGCATTACCAACGACGGCAATTTCGACACTCACAACCCTGACTTTGGCCACACGCTGTATGGCGCCGAGGTTTGCGTCAGCCCCGACGAGCGCGGCCACGGCATCGGCCACGCACTCTACGAGGCGCGGCGGAACCTGTGCCGGGCAATGAACCTCAGACGCATCATCGCCGGCGGCCGTCTGGCCGGCTACGCCCGGCATGCCACCAGGATGACGCCCGGGGAATACGCCAAGCGCGTCATCTGGGGCGAGTTCTACGATCCGGTGCTGCGCTTTCAACTCGATGAAGGTTTCGACTATTGCGGCATCCTCCATGGATACTTGCCGACAGACCAGGAATCGCTGGGCAATGCCAGCCTGATCGTCTGGCTCAACCGGGAATATGATCCGTCACGCCCAACACAACTGCCAGGAAAGGATTTCCCATGAAGGTGCGCATCGCTTCCATCCAGTACCAGTTGCGCCATGTCGAGGACTGGGATGGCTTTGCCCGACAGGTCGATTTCGTCCTCAACGCCGCCGCCGACTACT
>DAOMFF010000145.1:0-2298 GCA_035429665.1 Azonexus sp. | reverse complement strand
TGGGATGGCTTTGCCCGACAGGTCGATTTCGTCCTCAACGCCGCCGCCGACTACTACCCGCAGTTCGTCCTGCTGCCCGAGCTGTTCACCACGCAACTGCTGTCCTTCATGGACAACGACGATGTCCCCAGTGCCGTGCGCGGACTGTCCGCATATACAACGCCCTACATCGAGCTGCTTCGCGCGCATGCCGTGCGCCACGGCTACTATCTGATCGGCGGCACCCACCCGAACATCCGCGACGGCCAGCTGCTCAACACCGCCTTTCTGTTCACGCCGGGTGGCGCCGTGCATCTTCAGGACAAGATTCACCGCACGCGCTGGGAAAAGGAAAAGTGGAACAGCGACCATGGTGACGTCCTCAACGTTTTCCAGACGCCCTACGGCAAGGTCGCCATCCTGATCTGCTACGACATCGAATTCCCCGAACTGGCGCGGCGCGCCGCCGAGGAAGGCGCCGAGATAGTCTTCGTGCCCTCATGCACCGACGACCGCCAGGGTTTCCTGCGCGTCCGCTACTGTTGCCACGCCCGCGCCATCGAGAATCAGATCTATGTCGCGATGACCAGCACCGTCGGCAATCTACCCGTCGCCGGACTACGTCTGCACTATGGCCAGGCGTCGATCATCACCCCTTCGGACTTTCACTTCGCACGTGACGGGATCGCCGCCGAAGGCGTCATCAACGAGGAACAGATCGTCGTGGCCGATGTGGACCTGGCCCTGCTCCACGAGAACCGGCTCAAGGGCACGACGATCCCGCTGCTCGACAAGCGTCACGAGTTCTACGGCAACCGCCCTGTCATCGTCGTCGCCGACTGATTCCCTGGCACATCGAAGGCGCACCGCGAGCCATCCCGCAGCGAGCGCTTGCTCACTCCGATGAGCGTGAATCGATGCACACCGTTACCGGCCCGTCATTCACCAGACTGACCAGCATACCGGCGCCGAACACCCCGCTCGCCACCGGCTTGCCGAATTCCCGGGCGAGTTTCGCGACAAAGCGCTGGAACAGGGGCTGCGAAACGTCACCCCGCGCCGCCCTGCTCCATGAAGGCCGGTTGCCCTTCTTCACCGAGGCGTACAGCGTGAACTGCGAAACTGCAAGAATCTCTCCGCCCACTTCCTGAACACTGCGGTTCATCACCCCCGCGTCATCGGCGAACAAGCGCATCCTGACGATCTTGCCGGCCATCCAGTCGAGGTCGTCGTCACCGTCGGTATCCTCGAAACCGGCGAGCACCAGCAGGCCACGGCCAATTCTTGCGGAATTATGGTCGTCGACCGCGCCCCGAAGGTGGACTGGCCCGTGGCTCAAGTCCCCCTGGACGACAACAGAGGCCTCGCGAACCCGTTGCAGGACGACGCGCATGCTTCATTTCCCGAGATGGAAGCGAAAAGGGCCCCAAAGGGGCCCCGCGAAACGACCGGGCTTCAACCAGACCGACGCCACTCAGCGACAGACGCGCCGACCGTCGACCATGCGACATTCCGGGGTCACACGCACATCGGCCTCGCGCGCCACGGGAACCTCCCTGCCAGGGACCACTTCAACCCCGCGCGCGGGAGCAACTTCAACCCCGCGCGCCGGAACCGGCTCGACAGGCTTGCGGACCTCGACGGCGCCCCTCTCTGTTTCGCACCCGGCGCGACGAACACCATCGACGCAGGTTACCGCGTAAGCGCTGGACACAAGGGTCACGGTCAAAACTGCAGCCGACAACGTAAACGCTGAAGCTTTCATAGTTTCATTCTCCAAATGAACTTTCAGGTTGATGCATGGCACCCGCTCCGAAAAGCGGGGTCGACTGCCCTCTCAGGGTGTCGGTACAACACGGTAATAGACGCCATTGGCGCCGTACATCGGCTTGAACCACGTATTGCCATTGATGTAGTAGGTGGTGCCCGCGACGGTCGCGGGCGTCGACCCCGGCGGCAGCGTCGCGTAATTGGTCCCCATCGAGTAGTTACCCGCCGCACCGGCAGCGACGCCCGCGTTGTAGGCTCCCGCCGTGTTGGCGCTGCCTGCGGCAACGCCCGCCGCATAGGCGTTCGACGTTGCCGCCGCCGTATTGGCCGAAGCCACCGCCGCGCCGGCGGCAACACCGACCACTGCGCCCGCAGCGGCCGCGCAGCCATAGCAGCCGGCGGTGTACGCGGGAACCGCCACCGGAGGATGATAGGCCGGGTAGACCGGCGGGCGATACGCCGCGCCCCCCGGTCCGGCATGATAGGCGCCCTCACCGTAACGGCCGGCGGTCGTCCCGCCATAGACGTTGGTGTGTTCGGTGCCCTCGC
>DAOMFF010000144.1:0-4453 GCA_035429665.1 Azonexus sp. | reverse complement strand
TCAATCTCTTCGTCAAGGCCGTGACTTCGCCCTTCGCGCTGCTCGGCTCGATGTTCGGTGGTGGCGAGGAATTGTCGAACATCGAATTCGGACCAGGGCGCGCCAGTCTCGGCGATGCGGCGACCAAGCGCCTGGAGTCGCTGGCCAAGGCGCTCACGGAACGCGATTCGCTCAAGCTCGAGATTACCGGCCGTGCCGATCCCGAAGTCGACAAGGAAGGTCTCAAGCGGGTTGCCATGGAACGTGCGGTCAAGGGCGAGAAGCTCAAGGAGCAGATCAAGAAGGGGACCGAAGGTGGATCCCTCGATTCGGTCGAGATCGACCCGGCAGAATATCCGGAGTACCTGAAACGCGCCTACAAGGAAGCCAAGTTCCCGAAGCCGCGCAACTTGATCGGCATGCAGAAGGACCTGCCGGTGGAGGAAATGGAGAAACTGATGCTGACCAACCTGCCGGCCAGCGATGAAAGCGTTCAGGAACTCGCCCTGCAGCGGGCGGAGAATGTTCAGGGCTGGTTGATCGAGCAGGGCAAGGTTCCGGCCGAACGCATCTTTCTGGTGCCGCCCAAGCGCGGTGCGGACGACAAGGGCAACGGCAGCCGCGTCGACTTCTCGCTGCGCTAGGGAATGAACGAAACCGCGTTTCTGGTCCTGCTGGCGGGACTCGTCGCCATCGTCCTGTTGCAGGTCATCGCGTTGTTGCGCGGCAGCCGGCGCGGTGA
This sequence comes from Azonexus sp., assembly GCA_035429665.1. Taxonomy (GTDB): domain Bacteria; phylum Pseudomonadota; class Gammaproteobacteria; order Burkholderiales; family Rhodocyclaceae; genus Azonexus. The sequence goes on along the minus strand of DAOMFF010000144.1, from coordinate 3,732 downwards.
CGACGATGCTCGCCTGCGTGCCCTGCAGGAGGCGCAGGAGAAGGGGCTCGAGCGGCTTGAGCGGGAACTGCGTGAAGAACTGGCGCGCAGCCGGCGCGAGGACGCGGAGGAGGCGTTCCGCGACCGCGAGGAGCGCGCGCAATCCGCGACACTGCTCGGGCAGGCGGTAACGACCCAGGTCGCTCAGTTCGGCACCGCCCAGTCAGAACGGCTGGAAAGCTTTGCTCGCGAACTGAACCGCTTTTCACTGGGCCTCGACGAGCGCTTCGAGCGCCTGAGAATCAGCGTCGAGGGACGGTTGGCCGCGATCCAGGCGGACAATGCCAGCAAGCTCGAGGAGATGCGCCGCACCGTAGACGAAAAGCTGCACGCCACGCTCGAGCAACGCCTCGGCGAATCCTTCAAGCTGGTCAGCGACCGCCTCGAGCAGGTGCATCGGGGCCTTGGCGAAATGCAGTCGCTCGCTGCCGGCGTCGGCGACCTCAAGCGGGTATTGAGCAACGTCAAGACCCGCGGCACCTGGGGCGAAGTCCAACTGGCGGCGCTCCTCGAACAACTGCTGACGGCCGACCAGTTTGCCGCCAACGTGGCGACGCGCCCGGACAGTGGTGAACGCGTCGATTTTGCCATCCGCCTGCCGGGCAAGGGCGACGGCGCGGTGGTCTGGCTGCCGATTGACGCGAAATTTCCGGTCGAGGATTACCAGCGTCTGATCGACGCTCAGGAACGCGGCGAGCTGGGCGTCGTCGACGAGGCGAGCAAGGCGATCGAGGTCCGCCTCAAGGCCGAGGCGCGCAGCATTCACGAGAAATATGTCGCGCCGCCGCACACCACCGATTTCGCACTGCTCTATCTGCCGACCGAAGGGTTGTATGCGGAGGCCTTGCGGCGTCCGGGGCTGGCCGACACCCTGCAGCGCGAATGGCGAGTCAGTCTGGCCGGGCCGACGACGCTGGCGGCGCTCCTCAACAGCCTGCAGATGGGTTTCCGGACGCTGGCCATCGAGCAGCGCTCGGCGGAGGTCTGGGCGGTGCTGGGTGCGGTCAAGAGCGAATTCGGCAAGTTTGGCGAGGCGCTGGCGCACACCCGCAAGAAACTCGACGAGGCAAGCAACAGCATCAGCAAGGCCGAGACGCGGACCCGCCAGTTGTCGCGAAAACTGAGCGAGGTCGAGGCGCTGCCGGCGAGCGATGTCGAAAGGCTGGTTGGACTGGTCGAACTGGATGGCGAAGACGACTGAATTGGAGGCCGCGTACCGGGCGACGACTTACCGGGTCTACCTGCCTGGGGGGCACTGTGATCTGCGTCCCGGGGTCGCCTCGGACACCTTGCGTTGCTGGCTGGAGACCGCCGGGGCCACCGGCTTTGCCATCCTGACGGCGTGCAACCCGGGTTCCGTGCGGTTGGCCGAGGAAGAGAACACCATTCGCCAGTCGCAACTGGAGTGCGATCTCCTCGAGTCCGGATATGAAGAAACCTATGTCGCCGAGAACTTGGCCGAAGATGCCGCCTGGCCGGTCGAAGAAAGCTGCTTCGTTCCCGGCATCCCGGTTGCCGAGGCTATGACCCTGGGCGGGAAGTACGGGCAGAACGCCGTTGTCTGCGGCGGCGCTGATGGAGTTCCCGAACTGGTTTGGTTGGGACCCGCCGCGGCGACCGGCTAGAGGGGTCGCCGGACGCGATTACCAGAGGTGCCACCACTTCTTCTTATCCACTAGGCCTGTCTTATAGAACGCGCTGTCCGGGAAATTCTTGCGCATGACGCGGTCGGCGTCATCACGCAGGTCGTCCATGCCCAGCTTGTCGTAGGCCAGGATCAGGATGTAGGTCGCTTCCTCGACGGCGGGGGCCGTCGGATAAGTCTTGATCGCATACTGCGCCCGGTTGGCAGCGGCAATGTAGGCGCCGCGATTGATGTAATAGCGCGCGACGTGTACCTCGTGCGATGCCAGCGCATTGACCAGGTAATTCATCCGCTGGATGGCGTCGGGAGTATATTTGCTGTCAGGGAAGCGGGTGACCAGTTCGCGGAAGGCGTCGAATGCTTCGCGTGCCGCCTTGGGGTCACGCTCGGTCGGATCCTGTGTGCTGATATAGGGCGCATAGCCCAGATCTTCGTTGAAGCCGACCAGGCCCTTCAGATAGTAGGCATAGTCGACAGCCGGATGATTGGGGTGCAACTTGATGAACCGGTCGCAGGCCGCGATGGCCGAGCCCGCCTCGCCCGCCTTCCAATACACGTAGCCCAGTTCAAGCTGGGCCTGCTGGGCATATCGCCCATACGGATAACGGGCCTCGAGCTTTTCGTAGTACTTGGCGGCCTTGTCCCAGGCGCCGCTGCTCTGCGCATCCTTGGCCTCGGCGTACAGTTTGTTGGCTGACCAGCCGGCGGTTTCGTCCTTGTCGCCGGAAAGCAGGCCGCACCCGCTGATGACGGCGGCGATCAGGAGCGCTGTCGCCAGACGGAGAAAGGCGGGGAATGCGGGTAAACTTCGCATCATGAAAAATCCTTTGGAAGACCGCACCGATTATAGCCGAACTCCGCCCGATCAAACCCGGGTTCCGGATCACTGCGCCGGCTGGCGTCTCGATCGGGTGCTTGCCGAAGTGCTGCCGCAGCATTCGCGCAATCGCCTGCAGACCTGGGTGCGTGAAGGACGCGTCGCGGTGGGCGGGCGTATCGAGACGGAGCCCAAGCACAAGCTTGCGGGTGGAGAAGTTCTGGTCCTGAGCGAGCCGCCAGGGATCAGGGAAATCGCCGAGCAGCCCGAAGATATCCCGCTCGACATCGTTTTCGAGGACGAAGCGTTGCTGGTGATCGACAAGCCGCCCGGTCTGGTCGTGCACCCGGGGAGCGGCAACTGGAGCGGTACCCTGATGAATGCCTTGCTGCACCATGTGCCAGCCATCGCCGAAGTGCCGCGCGCGGGCATCGTGCACCGCCTGGACAAGGATACCAGTGGCCTGCTCGTCGTCGCCAAGACGCTCGCCGCCCAGACCGACCTCGTGCGTCAGTTGCAGGCGCGCAGTGTCAGGCGCCAGTACCTGGCAGTCGTCTGTGGCGTTGTGCGCCGGGATGCGACGATCGCGGCGCCGGTGGGCCGCCATCCGGTGCACCGGACCAAAATGGCGGTGGTTCCGGAAAGCCGCGGCGGCAAGGCGGCGATAACCCACTTCCGCGTCCTCGAACAGTTCGCCCACTGCGCGCTGGTCGAATGCTCGCTGGAGACCGGACGCACGCATCAGATCCGCGTGCACATGGCGTCGATCAGGCATCCGCTGCTCGGTGATCCGGTTTATGGCAAGCCCGATCAGCGTCTGCCGGCGTTCTCCCGGCAGGCCCTGCATGCGACCCGGCTGGCGCTGCTCCATCCGCTCACCCGGCGCATGCAGCAGTGGGAGGTGCCGCCGCCAGCCGACATGGCTGCCTTGCTGCAGGCGCTGCGCGGTGGGTGAGGTCTTCGTTCCCGACTGGGCGGCGCCGGCCAATGTCAAGGCGCTGCAGACGATGCGCAACGGGGGCGTGAGCCGGAGGCCGTGGACGAGTTTCAATCTCGGCGATCATGTCGGCGACGATCCGGCCGCCGTTGCGGCGAATCGTCAGGCCCTGCGCGCGGCATTGCCCGGCGAACCGCGCTGGCTCAGGCAGGTTCATGGCATTGTCGCGGTCGACGCCGACCAGGAGGCGAAAACCGGGGTCGCCGACGCGGCGTTTGCGCGCCGGCCGGGAAC
>DAOMFF010000143.1:0-4458 GCA_035429665.1 Azonexus sp. | reverse complement strand
TTCTTGTTCAGCTTGACGAACTGGTCGAACTGGGCAACCACGGCGCGGCGCATGGCCTCGATCTCGTGGTCCTCGACCCCGGACTGCGGCAGCGGGGCAGCGGTCGCCATGAATACGGAGGATTGCACCTCGATGGCTTCGACGCGAGCGCGCTGCGTGCCTTCGACCAGAACCTTGACGGTGCCGTCGGGTAGCTTGAGCATCTGCAGGATATTGGCCAGGCAGCCGATGCGATAAAGATCTTCCGGTTCCGGCTCATCCTTGGCGGCTGATTTCTGGGCCAGCAGCAGGATGTTCTTGCCGCCTTCCATGGCCATTTCAAGGGCCTTGATCGACTTCGGGCGACCGACGAAGAGCGGAATGACCATGTGCGGGAAGACGACGACATCGCGCAGCGGGAGCAGCGGCAGTTCGACGGTTTGCGGGAGCGTGTTGGGGTTCGACATTACGATGCCTTTGAAATAGGTATGCCCCTGTCACATGGGGACGCGAAACCGTAATTCAAGTCCCGGCTCAGTTGGAACCGGAAACCTTCGGCTGATCGGCGTAAATTAGCAGGGGCGGGGTGTCACCGGTGATCATGTTCTCGTCGATCACGACCTTTTCGACATTTTCCATGCCGGGGAGTTCGTACATCGTGTCGAGCAGGGCGTGTTCCAGGATCGAGCGCAGCCCGCGGGCCCCCGTCTTGCGCGCCAGCGCCTTCCTGGCGATGGCGGAAAGCGCACCGGGGCGCACTTCGAGTTCGACATCTTCCATGCCGAACAGCTTCTGGTACTGCTTGATCAGCGCATTCTTGGGTTCGGTGAGGATCTGGATCAGGGCCGGCTCCTCAAGTTCCTGGAGTGTGGCGACGACCGGCAGACGACCGATCAGTTCGGGAATGAGACCGAACTTAATCAGGTCTTCCGGCTCGGCATCAAGCAGGACCTGGCCGATGGCCTTCTTGTCCTTCTTGCCCTTGACCTCGGCCCCGAAGCCGATGCCACCTTTTTCCGAGCGGTTGAGAATGATCTTTTCCAGACCGGCAAAGGCGCCGCCGCAGATGAAGAGGATGTTGGTCGTATCCACCTGGACGAAGTCCTGGTTCGGGTGCTTGCGCCCGCCCTGCGGCGGAATCGAGGCAACGGTGCCCTCGATCAGCTTGAGCAGCGCCTGCTGCACGCCTTCACCGGAAACGTCGCGGGTAATCGAAGGGTTGTCCGACTTGCGCGAAATCTTGTCGATTTCGTCGATGTAAACGATGCCCTGCTGCGCTTTCTCGATATCGTAATCGCACTTCTGGAGCAGCTTTTGGATGATGTTCTCGACGTCTTCGCCGACATAGCCGGCTTCGGTCAGTGTGGTCGCATCGGCCATGACGAAGGGCACGTTGAGGAGGCGAGCCAGCGTCTGGGCGAGCAGCGTCTTGCCGGAGCCGGTGGGTCCGACCAGCAGGATGTTGCTCTTCGCCAGCTCGACATCGCCGGCATTCTTGGCGGTGTGGCGCAAGCGCTTGTAGTGGTTGTACACCGCGACAGCGAGAATGCGCTTGGCGACTTCCTGACCGATCACATACTGGTCGAGGATCGAGCAGATCTCGCGCGGCGTCGGCAGGTCCGAGCGACCGGCCTTGGCGGACTCCTCGGGCAGTTCGTCGCGAATGATGTCATTGCACAGTGCGATACACTCATCGCAAATGAAGACCGACGGGCCGGCGATGAGTTTCTTGACTTCGTGCTGGCTCTTGCCGCAGAAGGAGCAGTAGAGCAGTTTTTCCTGGGCGCCTTTGGTCATCTGAACCTCTCCATTCAAGCCGCGTCGCGGCGGGTCAGCACCTTGTCGATCAGACCGTATTCTGCCGCTTCCTGCGCAGAAAGGAAATTGTCGCGATCGGTATCCTTTTCGATGCGTTCCAGCGGTTGACCGCTGTGATCGGCCATGATCCGGTTCAGACGATCGCGAATCGACAGGATTTCCTTGGCGTGGATGGCGATGTCCGAGGCCTGGCCCTGGAAGCCGCCGAGCGGCTGGTGAATCATCACGCGCGAGTTGGGCAAGGCGAAACGCTTGCCCTTGGCCCCGGCGCAGAGCAGGAAGGCTCCCATCGACGCGGCCTGGCCGATGCACAGCGTTGACACGTCGGGCTTGACGAACTGCATGGTGTCATAGATTGACAGACCGGCAGTCACCGCGCCGCCCGGCGAGTTGATGTAGAAGTAGATGTCCTTGTCCGGATTGTCCGCCTCGAGGAACAGCAGCTGGGCGACAACGAGATTGGCGGTGACGTCGTTGACCGGGCCGACAAGAAACACCACGCGCTCCTTCAGGAGGCGGGAGTAGATATCGAACGCGCGCTCGCCACGGCCGCTCTGTTCGATCACCATCGGAACCATGCCCAGCGCCTGCGGATCCTGGTTGCCTGCGTTGTCGATATTCATGTCAGCCCTTGCCTGTTGCATTCAAGATGGTCGTCGCTATCGCGACATTGGGAAGATTACTGCTTCTGGCCCATGAGTTCATCAAAAACCGCAGCCTTGTCGGTGACCTTGGCCTTGCCGAGTACCCATTCGACAACATTGTTCTCGATCGCCAGGCCCTCGACCTCGCCCAGGCGCTGCGGTTGGGCGTAATACCAGCGGACGACTTCCTCCGGGTGCTCGTAGCTCTGGGCACTTTCCTCGACCATTGCGCGAACCTGCTCGGGAGTTGGCTGAAGTTTTTCCGATTTCACCAGCTCAGCAAGAATCAGGCCCAGTACGACGCGGCGTCGCGCCTGGTCGGCAAACCACTCGGGCTGGATCGGCATGTCCGCGACCTTCATGCCACGCTGCTCCATGTCCTGACGGGCAGCCTGCATCAGGCGCTGGATTTCCATTTCGATCAGCGCGTTCGGCGTGGAGATCGGGTTGGCCTTGATCAGGGCTTCCATGACCTGATCCTTGACCTTGCCCTGGATGCGGCGTTTCACTTCGCGCTTGAGGTTGGCTTCGATCTCGGCACGCATCTTGGCCACGTCGCCGTCGGCGATGCCCATGCTCCTGGCGAATTCGGCATCGATTTCCGGCAGCTTGGGCGCCTGCACCTGCTTGACGGTGACTTCGAACTGTACGGTCTGCCCGGCCAGATCCTTGGCGAAGTAATCCGCCGGAAAGGTCAGGTCGAAGGTCTTGGATTCGCCGGACCTGGCGCCTTCGACGGCCTTCTCGAAGTCAGGCAGCATCATGCCCTGGCCAAGCACGAAGGGATAGTCGGTCGCCTGCCCACCCTGGAAAGGCTCGCCATCCTTCCTGCCGAGGAAGTCGATGACGACGCGATCCTCCTTAGCGGCCACGCGATCGGTGTCTTCGTAGGAGACACGCTGCTTGCGCAGGATTTCTAGGGTCTTGTCGATTTCCTTGTCAGCGACTTCAAGAACCGGACGCTCGACTTCTGCGGTCGACATGTCGGCCGGGGTGAAATCCGGGTAAACCTCGAAGATCGCCGAGAACTCGAGGTGAGTCGTGCTTTCGCTGGCCTTGGGCTCGATCCGTGGGTAGCCGGCAACGCGCATCTTCTGGGCGGTTACGGTCTCGCCGAAGACGCGGTCCAGTTCTTCGGATAGCACTTCGTGGCGGGCCTGGCTGCCATATTGCTGTTTGACGATGCTGAACGGCACCTTGCCCGGGCGGAAACCGGGCATCTTGATGTTCTTCCCCATACGCTTCAGGCGCTGATCCATCTCCTTTTCGACATTTTCGATGGCGATGGACAGATCGATGCGGCGTTCCAGTTCGTTGGCTTGAGCAGTGGTCGCTTCCATGAGATTTCCTTGTGACTACGAGCCGAAAAAATAAAGCGGACAATTCTATCATGGCAGGCAAGGCAGCAGCACTCTTGCTGAAGCAACGATCTATAGACAGGCGAACGGATTGTTCGCTACAATTCGCGCCTTATTTGACGGCGGCTGTAGCTCAGTTGGTAGAGTCCCGGATTGTGATTCCGGTTGTCGTGGGTTCGAGACCCATCAGTCGCCCCAGATTCAGGCCCCCGCATGCCGCAAGGTTTGCGGGGGCTTTCACTTGGGAGCCAGGTCATGTCCGATCTGCTGACACCATGCGTATTCCTGTCGCTTGCACCAGCGATCGTGTGGAAGCATTTTGCCACCCTGTGCGCGATTCCGCGTGCTTCCAAGCACGAGGCGCGATTGCGGCAGCAGTTGTCGGTCTGGGCAGAGCAACGCGGTCTGGCTGCTGCGGTCGACGCCGCCGGCAACCTGATCATCCGCAAGCCGGCCAGCCCCGGGCGGGAGCATCTCCCCGGCGTCATCCTGCAGGCACACCTGGACATGGTGTGCCAGAACAACGCCGACACGCCGCACGACTTTTCCCGTGACCCGATTCGACCGGTGCGGCGCGACGGCTGGCTGGTCGCCGACGGCACCACGCTGGGGGCCGACAACGGGATCGGTGTGGCCCTGATTCTGGCGGTTCTCGAGGA
>DAOMFF010000142.1:0-4469 GCA_035429665.1 Azonexus sp. | reverse complement strand
GTCCGGGCTGAGGATTTCGGCGGCGGCGGTCGGCGTTGCTGCGCGCAGGTCGGCGGCGAAGTCGGCGATGGTGAAGTCGGTTTCATGGCCGATGCCGGCAACCACGGGGAGCCGGCTGCTGCGGATGGCGCGCGCCACGACTTCCTCGTTGAACGGCCACAGGTCCTCGATGCTGCCGCCACCGCGGCACAGGATGATCGCATCGCAGTCGCTCGTGGCGGCAAGTTGCAGGGCGGTGGCGATATTTCCGGCGGCGCCTTCCCCCTGGACCGGTGTTGGGAAGAGATCGATACGGACATGCGGCGCCCGGCGCCGCAGCGTGGTCAGCACGTCGCACAGGGCCGCTGCCTGCTGGCTGGTGACGATGGCCAGCGCCCGCGGGTGTTCGGGGAGCGGGCGCTTGATTTCGGCGGCGAACAGACCCTCAGCTTCGAGCTGCGCCCTGAGACGGAGGAAGCGCTCGAAAAGGTCGCCCTGGCCGGCGCGGCGGATCGTTTCGACATTGAGCTGAAACTCGCCACGTGGTTCGTAGAACGAGACCAGCGCCCGCGCCTTGACCTGCTGGCCGTTTTCGGGACGCCAGCCGAGCAACTGGGCCCGGTTGCGCCACATCACGCAGCGCACCTGGGCACCGGCGTCCTTCAGGGAAAAATAGACATGTCCGGAGGCGGCAAAGGCCAGGTTCGAGATTTCGCCGGCGACCCAGGTCAACGGAAATGCCGTTTCCAGGCAGTCACGTACCAGCCGGTTGAGGCTGGACACGCTAAGTACCGGATTGCCGGTGACAAATGGCTCGTGCTCGGACATGGCGGACATTGTAACCCGCCTCTCGCCGGAATGCTTCGCTCAAGCCTCTGGCAGAATTCTATAACACATTGATTTATAATGCATTTGACTTTATGCTCCATTTTTTGGCAACGCAGGTGGAAGCCATTGCCTGTGCCGATTTGGGATGGTTGATGACAGTTCATGCACAGACTTATCCACAATTTCTGGGGATAAGCGCCGATGACGCCAGTTTACGGGGCTTGCCGACCGACGGGGGGAAGGGCAGAATGACGGGCTGTTAGACAAGCGAGGATTCAGAGTGTTTGCCATCATTCAGGCTGCCGGTTGGCCCATCTGGCCATTATTGCTGGCCTCCATCATTTCCGTTGCATTGATCATCGAGCGCCTGGTTGCCTTGCGCCGTTCCAAGGTTGTGCCGACGGGCCTGCTCCAGCGCGCCGTCGGCGAATTCAAGGCGGGCGCCAACAATGATCGAATGCTCGAGGATCTCGACCGGCATTCGCCCCTCGGTCGCGTGCTGGCCGCCGGATTGCGCAACGTCGGCACGACGCGCGAGGTGATGAAGGAATCCATCCAGGAAGCGGGCAGCGCCGTTGCCCATGAATTGAACCGGTATCTGACGACGCTTGGTACGATTGCCTCGATCAGTCCATTGATGGGACTGTTCGGCACCGTGGTCGGCATGATCGAGATTTTCGGCTCGCAGGCGCCGGGGAGTGGCAATCCTCAGCAACTGGCGCACGGTATCTCGGTTGCGCTTTACAACACGGGGTTCGGCATCTTCATCGCGATTCCCAGCCTGATCTTCTGGCGACATTTCCGGGCGCTGGTCGACAGTTTTGTCGTCGAGATGGAGCAGCAGGCAATCCGTCTCGTCGAGTACATGCACGGTGAGCGGAAGTAAGCCATGAGCAGGGAGCAAGGTTCCATGACGAGCATCGCAAGCAATGGAATGCGACCGACCGCGAATATGGCTTCGGCCTCCCACTCGCGGACATGCGTATCCCCGATGTGCTTCGTCCACCGGGGCCCCTGCTTTCTGCTCGGGGAGGCTCCATGAACTTTCAGCGCGGGCGCGGCCAGGAAGAGCCGGAAATCAATCTGATCCCGATGATCGATGTGCTGCTGGTCGTCATCATCTTCCTGATGCTGACGACGACCTATTCGAAATTTTCCGGCCTCGAGATCAACCTGCCGACGGCTGACGCCAGCAAGCAGGCCGAGCAACCCAACGAGGTCGATGTGGCGGTGACGGCGAGCGGGCAGATTCTGATCAATAAATCGCCGTTGACCGCAACCGACGTCAAGAGCATTTCCGATGCCTTGCGCCGGGCGGCGGGCTCACGTCCGGACCCGATCATCGTCATCAACGCCGACGCCAAGGCGACGCACCAGAGCGTCGTCGACGTCATGCAGGCGGCGCAGGCGGCAGGTTATCCGCATATCTCGTTTGCCACCCAAGCGCCCCGCTGATGCTGGCTCGCTGGTTGCAGCGTCAATGGTTCGCACAACGCCGGCTTTCGCCGGCGTTGTGGCTTCTGGCGCCGCTGGCCGGGGTCTATTCCGCGCTGGCTGCGGTAAACCGGCGGCGGGCGCGACCCGAGCGCCTGCCGGTTCGGGTGATCGTGGTCGGCAACATCACCGTCGGCGGGGCCGGCAAGACGCCGCTGACGCTCTGGCTGGCCGGGCAGTTGTGTGCGCGCGGCTGGCGTCCGGGCATCGTTAGCCGCGGCTACGGCGGCGACAGTGCGGCGCCGCGTCCGGTGGCCGCTAGCTCGCTGCCAGCCGAGGTCGGCGACGAACCGCTGCTGCTCTACCGGCGCAGCGGCGTCCCGGTGTGGATCGGGCGCGACCGGGTGGCGGCCGGACGTGCCCTGCTGGCGGCCAGCCCGGGCGTCAATGTCATCATCTGCGACGATGGCCTGCAACACTACCGACTGGCGCGTGACGTCGAGCTGGCGGTCTTTGACGGCCGCGGCGCCGGCAACGGCTGGCGTCTGCCCGCCGGGCCGCTGCGCGAGCCGCTGGCGCGGCTGGCCGGGGTCGCTGCTGTGGTCTGCAACGGCCCGCCTGATGACCGGATTCCGCCGACGCTGCCGCGGTTCGAGATGCGCCTGCAGCCCGGCGCCTTCTACCGCCTCGACGATCCCCGGCAAGTTTGCGCTGCCCCCGATCTCGCCGGGCGCCGGCTGCACGCGCTGGCCGGCATCGGCGATCCAGAGCGCTTCTTCCGGACTCTGGAAGCTTTGGGCCTGGGTATCGCGCGCCACCCGTTTCCCGATCATCACGCCTACCGTGCCGCCGACCTCGCCTTCGCCGGCGACGGCGTGCTGCTGATGACCGAGAAGGATGCAGTAAAATGCGCCGGACTGACCGCGGCCGAGGCGTGGGTCCTGCCCGTCGAGGCCGAAGTTGCGCCGGCCCTTATTGACCTCATTCTGGAGAAACTCCGTGGACGCCAGACTGCTTGATATCCTCGTCTGCCCGATCTGCAAGGGCAACCTCGAACACCGCAAGGCCGAAAAGGAACTGGTCTGCAAGCCGTGCAAGCTGGCCTATCCGATCCGTGACGACATCCCGATCATGCTCGAGGACGAGGCGCGCCAGTTGCCGCCGGAAGAGTAGTCATGCCGGGGTTCGCCTTCAAGGTCGTCATTCCGGCGCGTTATGCCTCGACGCGCCTGCCGGCCAAGCCGCTCCTCGATCTTGGCGGCAAGCCGATGGTCGTGCGCGTCGCCGAACGTGCGCGGCTGTCGGGGGCGGAAGAAGTCTGGGTGGCGACCGATCACCCCGACGTCTGGGCCGCTGCCGAGGCCCATGAAGTCGCGGCACTGATGACGCGCAGCGACCATGCGACAGGCACCGACCGCCTAGCCGAGGTTGTCGCGCAGCGCGGCTGGCATGGCGATTCGATCATCGTCAATGTCCAGGGGGACGAGCCGCTGATCGAGCCGGAACTGATCGTCCGCACGGCGCGCCAACTGGCGGCGAGCGGTGCCGATATTGCGACGGTCGCGCATCCGATCGTCGATGCCAGCGATTTCTTCAATCCGAACGTGGTCAAGGTAGTGTGCAGGGCCGATGGCGATGCTGCCTATTTCTCCCGGGCGCCGATTCCTTATGCCCGTGACCACTTCGCCCGGGAGGAGGGGGGCGAAAGCTTGCCGGCTGGCTTTCCAGCCTATCGCCATGTCGGGCTCTACGCCTACCGTGCGAGCTTCCTGAAGGCTTATGCCGGGTTGGCCGTGGCACCCACCGAGCAATTCGAATCGCTGGAGCAATTGCGCGCCCTGTGGCATGGCTACCGCATCAGCGTGACGCTCGTCGAATCGGCGCCGGCAGCGGGGGTCGATACGCCCGAAGACGCCGAACGGATGCGCAAACTGTTTGACCGGGCCGGAAATTGCGAGTAATTTTGCGGCCGTGCAGAACGGCCCCTGATAACGCCGGCAAGAAAAGTATTTTTCGCGACACAATAACGAGGGACATTTCATGAAGTTGATTCTGTTGGGCGCGCCCGGCGCCGGCAAGGGTACGCAAGCCAAATTCATCAGCGAAAGGTTTGCCATCCCCCAGATTTCGACCGGCGACATGCTGCGCGCCCAAGTCAAGGCGGGCACGTCCCTCGGTCTCGAGGCCAAGAAGCACATGGATGCCGGCGGCCTGGTGCCGGACGCCGT
>DAOMFF010000141.1:0-4478 GCA_035429665.1 Azonexus sp. | reverse complement strand
GTCACGACCTTGAGCGATGCCAAAACCGTGAGCGCCAAGGACATTGACGCGTTATATGGCCACCGCTGGCAGGTCGAAGTGGACTTGCGTTCCATCAAGGCCGAAATGGGGATGGACATCCTGCGCACCCAATCGGCACCGATGGTCGACAAGGAAATCGCCGTCTATCTGCTGGCCTACAACCTTGTCTGCGCCTTGATGGTTCGCGCGGCGGCCGGCTCTGGCGTTGCGCCTCGATCGCTGAGTTTCAAGGGCACTGTTCAGCTTTACTTGGCTTTTGAACAACAACTTCGCTTTGCCGTGGGCGCCAGCGCCAGAACCATGACGGCGCATCAGCTCGGCGGGATCTGTCTGCTGCGACTACCGGTTCGCCCGGGACGCCTCGAACCCCATGCCATCAAACGACGACCGAAAAGTCACCAGTTGCTGACCGTTCCTGACTCCGTGGCCCGCGAAAACACCCGCCGATCACGGGGAAAAATGGCTTAAGTAGTGCCATGGGTGCCATATCCAAATCTCAGGATATAAACACAAATCAGCTACTGTGAACAGGCCCTAGCGCATTTCCGCAACAATTTCCTCTCCGGCCTTGCCGATTCGTGTGACGAGGCCCGCAGTAACGACATCGGCAGCAAGTAACGTGCGACCGGCTGGTGGACGACACGGCCACTCGGGGACGGGGAGTGGGGTTTTAGGGATGTCTTCATGTTGAGCAGTCGCGCCGCTTGAGGCATTCAGCAGTGGGTCAATCAACCGGATACCATCGCGGGCGGGTAAATTCCAGACCGCAGTTGGCGCCAACAGCAGGTCCCGGAACGCAACGCGTCTTCTGCACCCGTAATGAACCCATGTTCAGGACGCGATTCCGCAGCCAAAGAATCAGGGCGGCAGTAATCACCGGCACCGTCGCCCGACCCTGGCTTGACAGACTACGCACCGTTAAATCCTTCACTGCCAATCCTTGCATATGGCGAAATACTCAGGTCAGGCCATGTCGGTGGCAAGTGCAGATTGGCGTACGCAATTGGAGCACGTGATGAAGTATACGAAGAAAAAACGCGCAGGCGAAGACCGTCGCAACGAGGACAATGGGCCGCCGGCTGGATGGAGCGAGCGCCGGCATACGGTCGAGCGGCGCAAGCCCGAGGTGCGGGAACTCTCCTTTGCCGAGTGGATTGCCTCGATGCGCCAGAAGTCCTATGACGTCCAGTGACCCGCACCAGGAGGCTCGCTCCCGTTTTCCGGTTTCGGGCTGTCAAGCTGCCAGCGGTTCCTCACCGGCACCATAGTTGGCCAGCCAGAAAGCCGTGCTCCGCCTTCCCCGGGTTGTTGCCCTCTCGCACCAGCACAGTCAGCTATCGGGGGTCGGTCGGAACCTGTTCGGCCGGCGTGGCCTTGGCATCTTCCGCGGCGACCGCAGGTGCCGTAGACGGGCGGGCTACTTGCGTCGCACGGGCTGACCCGGGTTTTTCGACCAGTCCCGGATGGACCTTCAGGGGACCGGACTGCTCGATTTCCTTGTTGATCAGCGCGTCCAGGTTGGTGGCGCAGGCAGGGAGCAGCGAGCAAAGCAAAAGGGCTAGGGGGGTGGATACACGCATAATCCTATGATCGGCGAGATTAACAAGCTTTCATGATAGCTTCTTGGAATCTTGGCGAACAGGCCTACGCACCTGCGTGTAGGAGCAAATTATTGATCCGGCCCTGTGAAGTTTGAATCATGAGGCGGCGGCATATTTGACGAAAGGATCCTGAAAGTAAGACATGACCGCCGCACCTGGCCCGGGTGCGGGAATGCTATGCGGATTTTGGTTCGACCTTGGCAGCGGAGTATTTCCGCGGTGAAGGGTTTGATCTCTCGAAAGAGACGTTGCGGCTGGCTGATCGAGGCCGGACTGTGGAGGGCGGTCAAGGGGCACCGCCAGCGCTTGCCTCCACCGCGGCTGCGTCACCCCCGCGTGGGGAAATGGTGCAGACCGACGGCAGCCCGCACGACTGGTTCGAAGGGCGGGGGCCACGCTGGACGCTGATTGCCTTCATCGACGATGCGATCAGCCAAGTGATGCATGCCCATTTCGCCCCGGTGTAGAGCGCGCAAGCTTATCTGAATGTAGGCCACCTATGGCTGGCCGGCGGCGCTCTACAGCGACCGGCACGACATTTTCACCAAGCACGATCCTGAGGACGACGGGCCGACACAGTTCCAGCGGGCCATCGAGAGTCTAGGGGTCGCCGGCATCGACAACCTGGCGGCGGCCAACGCCTTCCTACCTGGCTATCTGGCTGACCACAATGCCCGCTTCGCCGTCCTGCCCGAAGCCGAGGCAGACGCCCATCTCCCCTACGCGGGCGATGCCCTCGAACTCGCGCGGATCTGCGTGATTCATCACAAACGCAAGCTCTCCAAGGATCTGGTGCTGTCGTTCAACCGACAGCGCAACATTCTCCAGACGGACGGCCAGCCGCGCTACGCGCTGCGTGGGGAAATGGTGACGGTGGTGGTCTATCCCGATCGTGGCATCGAGCTGCTGCAAGGAGAGGAAATCCTCTCCTTGCAGGTCTTCGACCCAGCACAGCCAGTCACCACACCAGTCGATGACAAAACCCTAAATGCCTGCGTCAATGAGATCCTCAAGCAGCGGGTCTGGTCCGATAAGTCCCGGCCTGCCGCCAACCATCACTGGCGCCGCTATCCCGAGCCGCCGCTGTCAGGGGCTGGCCAATTGGCCAGCCCCGGAACACCCCAACATCTCACTGCCTGCATCCACAGGCGGACATTTCTATCTTGCCCAATTGCCAGACATCTCTACTTTGCCTTGACAGGCCTAAGCACCTGCGTGTGCCAGATACCTTCCCCCGGTGATTGTCTTCCATGAAGATATCGTTGCCAAGAACTGCGGTACCATCCGAACAAGATAAACACCAATTCTCGGAGGTAGAGGATGGACTTGCTTTTGTGGCGTCACGCCGAGGCGGAAGATGGCGAGGATGATCTCAAGAGGCGCCTTACGGAGCGCGGCCGGAAGCAGGCACGGATCATGGCCAAGTGGATAGGCGAACACCAGCCGCGGGACTTGCGCATCATCGTCAGTCCGTCGGTGCGGACGAAGCAGACGGCGGAGGCACTGAAGCTGCCGTTAGAGACCATACGCACGATCGGGCCCGATGCCGGGGTTGCCGATCTGATTGCGGCATGCGGCTGGCCGGATGCCAGCGGCGCTGTGCTGGTAGTCGGTCACCAGCCTGTGCTCGGGCGACTGGCGGCACTTCTGCTGGCCGGTCAGGAAGCGGAATGGACGATCAAGAAGGGGGCGCTCTGGTGGTTGAGCAACCGCACCCGGGGTGATGAGACGCAAACCGTGCTGCGAGCGGCGATTCCTGCTGAACTGCTGGAGTAGGCAGGGTTTCTCAAACCCTATAGCGATGCCGTCGCTTCGGCTGGCCGCGCCGTGTTGGCGGGAAGACGGTTGCGGTGTTGGCGCCTACTGGCGGTCGGCTCACTGATCGTCGGGAGTGGGCAGGCCGTTCCCCGGCGCGGCGGGCAAAGTGCCGTGCCCAAGCCGGACGTTCAGCTGATGACGTAGGAGCCGCAGCCGGTCGCGATCAACAGGCCGGTTTCGTTTTCCAGCGTCATCTGCGCCGAAGCGATACGGCCGCCGAGACGGGTGACCCGCCCGGTGGCCGTGAATCGGGTGCCGGTGCCTTGGCGCAGGTAATCGACCCGCAAGTCGATGGTGCCGAGGCGTCCGAAGCGACTGGCAACCTGAGCGGCTGTCTCGCTCGAGAATTTCTCGCCGATTCCGACGGTTGCGGCAAAGCCACCCACCGTGTCGAGCGCTGCGGATATGACTCCGCCGTGCAGGCGGCCATGCAGGTAGTGGCCAACCAGATCAGGACGCATGGCGAAGGAAAGGGAAGCGGCGGACGGGTCGAAAGATTCGACGTGAAAACCGAGAACTTCGTTGAAACATATTCGGTGTTCGAACATGTCGCGAAGGACCGCTTCGAGGCGCAACTGTTCTTCTGCGGATCGGTGGGGCAAGGCGTTGGCAACGGTCATGGACTTTGGGCAACACAAAAGAGGGCGACGAAATTGCCGTCGCCCTTCGCTCAGTTTAACCCGACCGGCTATTTCTTGCGCGGCGGCGGCACGTCGGTGCAGGTGCCGTGCGCCACTTCGGCCGCCATGCCCACCGTTTCGCCCAGCGTCGGGTGCGGGTGGATGGTTTTGCCGATATCGACCGCATCGCAGCCCATCTCGATCGCCAGGCAGACCTCGCCGATCATGTCACCGGCGTTCGGGCCGACGATGGCGCCGCCGATCACGCGATGGGTCTCGGCATCGAAGATCAGCTTGGTGAAACCGTACTCGGCCCCGTTGGCGATGGCGCGCCCGGAAGCCGCCCACGGGAACTTGGCCGACTCGACCTTGCGCCCTTCCTTCTTCGCCTGCTCCTCGGTGTAGCCGACCCACGCCA
>DAOMFF010000140.1:0-4497 GCA_035429665.1 Azonexus sp. | reverse complement strand
CGGGGTCACGCCGACTCAGCGCACGCGCAGATGCGCGGGCACTTCGAGCCGCTTCGCGAGCAAGGACAGCAGCCAGGTGAGCAGCAGGTAAATGGCCGAGATTGCCAGGTACGGCTCCCAGTAGCGCGAGTAGGCGCCGGCGACGGTTCGCGCCGCGAGCGCCAGTTCCGCGAGGCCGATGGCCGAGACGAGCGAAGAGTCCTTGACCAGCGTAACGGCCTCGTTGACGAAGGCTGGCACCATGCGGCGAAAGGCCTGTGGCAGGATGATCAGCCGCAGCGTCAGCAGGTGGTTCAGGCCGAGTGCGTGCGCCGCCTGCCACTGGCCCGCGGCAACCGACTGTATGCCGGCGCGAAAGATCTCCGAGATATATGCACCGGCGTTCAGGGTCAGCGCCAGCGCGCCGGAGAAGAATGCGCCGTAGTTCTGGCGGAAGTCGCGTGCGATCTCGCCGGAGAGCAGCCACCCGCCGTCCGGATGCACCAGGATCGGCATCACCGCGAAATGCACGAGCAGAATCTGAACGAAGAGCGGCGTGCCGCGGAAGAACGTCACGTAGGCGCGCACCACCCAGCGCGCCGCGGCGAGCAACCAGCCCCATGGCGAACGCACCCGCTGATCGCCGGAACTCGAAACCAGGCCAGCCGTGAGACCCAGCGCCATGCCCAGGGTCAGCGAGACGATGGTCAGCAGCACCGTCATCGCCAGCCCCTGCAGGAACAGCGGGCCGTAACCGGCGAGGATCTCCCAGCGCAAGTCCATCGCGCGATTTGACGCGTGCTAAGACTTTGGCTGCTCGGGCTTGATCGGCGCAGGCTTGGCGCCGAAGTATTGCGCGTAGATCCCGTCGTACGTGCCGTCGGCACGGATTTCGGCCAGCGCCTTGTTGAGCTTCGCCAGCATCTCGGCATTGCCCTTCTTGACCGCGATGCCGTACTGCTCGGGCGTGAAGGCCGGGTCGTTGACCATGCGGAATCTGTCGTCCTTGTTGCTGGCGACGTAATGGACGATCACGCCGTTGTCGGCGACCACCGCGTCGACGCCGCCGGATTCGAGTTCCTTCAGCGCCAGCGGCCACAATTCAAATCGCTTGATGTTGGTGCTGTTCTTGCCGAGCAGTTTGCTCACGACCTCGTCGCCGCTGGTGCCGGTCTGTACGCCGACCTTCAGCTTCTTCAGGTCGTCGAATTTCGCCACTTTCGACGACGCGGGCACGACGATCAGCTGGTGTGCGTCGAAGTAGGGATCGGAGAAGTCGATCGTCTGCCGGCGCTCGGCCGTGATCCCGATCGAGGAGATCAGCAGATCGCGATCGCCCTGCGCCAGCGCGTTGAAGATCCCTTCCCACGGAGTGTTGACGAACTTCACCTCCATGCCCGCCTTGGCGGCCAGTGCACGCATCAGGTCCACCGAGAAGCCGACGATCTCGCCCTTCTCGTTTTGTGATTCGAACGGCGCGTAGGCAGCATCAACACCGACCACGTAGACCTTCGCCGGCGCCATCTGCGCAGTCGGCGGCGCAGCTTTCTGCGCCTTGGTCGGTTCGGGCTGCTTTCCGCAGGCGCCGAGCAGGACTCCGGCAAAGACGGCCAAGGCCGCCTGCAGGAATCGGCGATGGGGCAATCGCGTCATTTCACGCTCCGCGTGTCGTGGTTCTTGGCCGGAAGTCTCCGCCGCGGGACGAGGATGCCACGAAACCGGCCACGGTTGCGGCGAGGAGTCAGCGTGGGTCACATGCCGCGGAGCCGTGCGCACCCTGACAGCGCAGTTCCGGATCGCATGGCGCCGCTTCACGCCTGGGCCGCCAGGCTTGATCGCTTCAGTGCGGCATCCATTCAATCGGCGCTCGCGGCGTCCAGGAATTTCAAACGCCAGTTGCCCGGCGCAAGACCGGGCCTGAGGGCCGCGCAAGTGCCGAAAGGTCGATGCGCCGGCCGCCGCCCGCCAGCGCCACACCTTGGCCCGGGTGGCACTCTGCGCCCTGCGCTTCTGCAACATGGCCGCGTGCAGGAATCGGCACTACCATGATGGCCCGCTCAGAGCCCCATCCGCGAGGCCCCATGCGCCGCCTGCTCGCGACGTTGCTGATCACTTTGGTCGCCACGTCGGTCTCTGCCAAACCCAGCGAAGGAGAGCGCTTCAACGCGTGGCTCGATGCCACCTGGGAGGAGACGCTGACCCGGAGCCCGATCCTCGCGACCGTGATCGGCGATCCGCGTTACAACGATCGCATTGTCGACTTCACGACCGCGGCATGGCGCGCCGATAACCGACGCTTCCTCGAGCGCCAGTTGCGGGAACTTCAGCGGTTTGACCGGAAGGCGCTCGCAGGCCAGGACCGCGTGTCCTTCGACATCCTTCGGTACAACCTGAAGCAGTCGCTCGAGGCCGAGAAATTTCCCAACTGGATGCAGCCGGTAACCCAGCTGCGCAGCTTCCCCAGTTTCCTGGCTGAAATGGGATCCGGCACGTCGATCCAGCCCTTTCGCACGGTCAAGGACTACGACGACTGGTACAAGCGGCTGTCGGGCACACCGGCCATTCTCGACGGCATGATCGCCAACATGCGCATCGGCCTGGCCCAGGGCGTGACACAGCCGAAGCCGGTCATGGAGAAGGTGATACCCCAGTTCTCAGCCCTGGTGACGGCCGAACCGGAGCAGAGCCTGTTCTGGGGACCGATGAAGAATTTCCCGGACGCCATCCCTGCGGCCGATCGCGAGCGGCTCACTGCCGCGTTTCGCACACTGATCAAGGAGCAAGTCACGCCCGCCTACCAGCGCATGCGCGACTTCGTGCGCGACGAGTACGCACCCCGCGCCCGCACAACCACCGCCTGGTCGGCATTGCCGGACGGCAAAGCCTGGTACGCGTTCTACGTCAGGCGCAGCACCACCACGACGATGTCGCCCGATGCGATCCACGCGCTCGGCGAAAGCGAGGTACGACGGATCTGGGACGCGATGGATGCAGTGCGTCGGGAGGTCCAGTTCGATGGCGACCTCCCGGCGTTCTTCCGGCACTTGCAGGACGATCCCCGCTTCTACTACACGAGGCCTGAGGATCTGCTCGGCGGCTTCCGCGATCTGCAGACGAAGATCAACGGGCTGTTGCCCAAGCTCTTCGACATCGCGCCCAAGGCCGACTACCGGGTCCAGGAAGTCGAGGCGTTCCGGGCGGCGAGTTCCGAGGGAGCCACCTACATGCCGCCCGCGGCAGACGGTTCCCGTCCTGGCATCTTCTACGTCAACACCTATAACCTGAAGGCGCAGCCGATCTTCGGCATGGAGACGCTATCGCTGCACGAAGCCTCGCCGGGACACCACTTCCAGATCTCGATTGCCCAGGAATTGACTTCACTGCCCAAGTTTCGCCGCTTCGGCAACGGCTACGTCGCGTACGCGGAAGGCTGGGCGCTTTACGCCGAGAGCATCGGCAAGGAACTGGGACTGTTCACCGATCCTTACCAGTGGTACGGGCGCCTGTCCGACGAGCAGCTCCGCGCGATGCGCCTGGTGGTCGACACCGGCCTGCACCACAAGGGCTGGACCCGGCAGCAGGCGATCGACTACATGCTCGCGCACTCGTCGATGGCGGAAAGCGACGTCATCGCCGAGGTCGAGCGTTACATCGTCAACCCCGGCCAGGCGCTTGGCTACAAGATCGGTCAACTGGAGATCACCCGGCTGCGACGTGAGGCCGAGTTGGCGCTCGGATCAAAGTTCGACATCAAGAAGTTCCACCGTGTGGTGCTGACGAACGGAGAACTCCCGCTCAGCGTGCTTGCCATTCAGGTCAGGGAGTGGATTGCGAAGGAGCGGGCGAGGCGCTGAATCGGCGGCGAATGGAGGCGAGCGTCGACTTCCACGAGCGTGCCCGCGAAGACTGGTCCGCCTTGCGGCGCATCCACATTTGAGACATGCGGTTTCGCCCTGACCAAAGCAGGTCCTTAGGTGGCGAACGACTACCCTCCTTGTGCACTCGTTCGGCGCCAAGTCGATCCTATGCCTAGCTCCCCCACGCCGCGTCGCCGACGAGAACACCAGTCCCCCTACACCAAGCGATGGTCACCCACTTCAACCTCGTTACCTTTCGGATCACTTTCAAGGGATGCCGTTTGGGCCCGGGCCGGCTGGCAGTCTGGTTGCGCACTTCACCGCGTCGTGCGCCGTCATCATGACCATCGCGAACCGCGCGTTTCCGCGCGATGGGCAGAACATCGTGCATTCTTCCAAGCGAGGGCGCACCTGAGCCCGGGCCACGAGCGCATGGGCAACCCGCTCACCGCCCGCTGTTGAATTTCTTGTTCAATTGACCCGCTTGATCGCGATGTGGTGATACGTCTGAACCATCCGCAACTGCACGGCCTGCCGCGGCACTGCCTCACCGTGCCTGGGTCAATCCAATTCGGCCTTCTTGGTCAAAGCGCCGCGATATCCGACGGCGCGTGGCACACTGGCTGACGCCGGGCCTGAACCCGGCCGCCGCAACCACCCC
>DAOMFF010000139.1:0-4518 GCA_035429665.1 Azonexus sp. | reverse complement strand
GTCATCGTGCCGTCCCGCTTGAGCAATTGCAGATAGGCATCGAGGTCGTGCGGCGCCGCCACGGTGTTGAGGATGAAATCGAGCCGGCCGGCGTAGTGCGCCATGGCGTCGGGGTCAGTGGAGATGCAGACCTCGTCCGCGCCCAGACGCTTGCCATCGGCGACCTTGCTGGCCGAGGTAGTGAATAAGACGACGTGGGCACCCATGGCATGGGCGATCTTTACCCCCATGTGACCCAGTCCACCCAGGCCGACGACACCGACCTTCTTCCCCGGACCGGCACCCCAGTGGCGCAGGGGCGAGTAGGTCGTGATACCGGCACAGAGCAGGGGCGCAACGCTAGCCAGATCCTTCTCGGCATGCCGGATGCGCAGGACAAAGGATTCCTTGACGACGATCGTTTGCGAATAGCCGCCATAGGTGTTCTCGCCGCCGAAGAGCGGACCGTTGTAGGTACCGGTAAAACCGTTGTCGCAATACTGCTCCTCGCCGTCGTGACATGACGGGCAATGGCCGCAACTATCAACCAGGCAGCCGACCCCGGCGAGATCCCCAACCTTGAAATTCGATACCTTGTTACCCACCGCAACGACACGGCCGACGATCTCGTGACCCGGAACCGACGGGTAGAGGGTGTTCTTCCATTCGTTTCGGGCTGTGTGCAGATCGGAATGGCACACGCCGCAGAAGAGGATCTGGATCTGAACGTCTTCCGGCCCGGGATCGCGACGTTCTATTTCGTAGGGTGCGAGTGGGCTGCGCTCGTCAACTGCGGCATAAGCTTTGGCCTTGACCATGATTTCTCCTAGTTTCTCGGTTATCGCCTCAGGGGGCTTGCCTGGGCCGGTGACGCGAAATGCCGGCCAGGCATTTGACCGCGCGGATTCTTCAGTTGGGTAACACCAAAATGGTACCCTGATTTGCCCCGCCTTCACCAGGCACTCTCGAGCAGTGGTTACGCGGGGCAAACTTGCCACTCACTCGGACCGGGACAACAGGTCGCTTCGGCCGATCATGTAGATGCCGCGATTATGTGGAGCCATGACCGGTGACGTCGGCCAACCGTCAAATCAGGTCTGGACTTCCACACGTGAGCCAATCCCCGTCAGGCAGTCCGCCGCTGCTGCCAAAAAATTTTGCGCTGGGCGCGATCCCGGTTGCCTGTACGCGATCGCCCAGAAAGCGATCAGCCACGGCCTAGCCCACATCATGCAGCGCCTGCCGAAGCGGCCGCCTGCCACCGATTTCGGGCTCCCTCCTTACCGTTTCGCTGCGTTTGCGGTAATGTGCCATTGATCTCGAACGCCCCGGCAGGGAGGTTGCATGACCGCAAGGAAGATAGACCACGAGCGTCTCGACCGCATCGTTCTCGATGCGCGCAAATCCCGCGAAGCCCGGGAATCCGGCTATCGGGAGCGCGCGCTCAGGATCTACCCGTGGATTTGCGGCCGTTGCGCCCGCGAGTTCACCCTCGCCAATGTGCGCGAACTGACGGTTCACCACCGCGATCACAACCACGACAACAATCCTCCCGACGGCAGCAACTGGGAACTGCTCTGTGTCTATTGCCACGACAATGAACACCAGAAGCAGATCGAAGCCGACCGTGGTTACACCGATGCCGGCTCGACCAAGGGCGGCGGGGCCTCGCACTCGCCGTTCGCCGCATTGAAGTCGCTGCTCGAAAAGGACGACAAGTGACTGACGGTTGCCGGGCTGGCGGCCTGCCACCTGTGCAACAGGGAAATTGACATGATCGAGCTGTTTACCGCAGCAACCCCGAACGGCCACAAGGTATCCATCGCGCTGGAAGAACTGGGATTGCCCTACACGCTGCGCGTTCTCGACCTCGGCAAACTGGAACAGAAGCAGCCGTGGTTTCTGGCGATCAACCCGAATGGCCGGATTCCGGCGATCGTCGATCACGAGAACGACGACTTCGCGGTGTTCGAATCGGGCGCCATCCTGATCTATCTTGCGGAAAAGACCGGCCGGCTGATGCCGGGCGACGCCAAGGGGCGGTCGCTTGTCCTGCAGTGGCTGATGTTCCAGATGGGCGGCATCGGGCCGATGATGGGTCAGGCCAACGTCTTCTTCCGCTATTTCCCCGAGAAAATCCAGCCGGCGATCGACCGCTATCAGGGGGAAAGCGCCCGGCTGTTCGGCGTCCTTGACAAGCATCTGGCGAACCACGAATACCTGGCCGGCGACTACTCGATTGCCGACATCGCCAACTGGGCGTGGGTGCGGACGCACAAGTGGTCGGGGGTGCCGGTCGACGGATTTCCGAACCTGCAGCGCTGGCTGGCGCAGATCCGGGCGCGACCGGCGGTGCAGCAGGGGATACTCAAACCACCTTCCAGTGTCGAATCGCGCGATGATGCGGAGACGGCAAGGAAATTTTCCGAGGAGGCGCGCAAGATGGTCGAGATGGGACAGTCGCAGGCGCAACAGGCGGCGCAGCAATGAAACTTCACACGTCAGCCAAGGCACCGAATCCGCGCCGGGTGGACATGTTCCTCGCGGAAAAGGGCATCGACGACATCGAGCGTCATCTGGTCGACCTGAACGCGGGACAACACAAGGAAGCGGCGTTTCTGGCACGCAATCCGCTCGCCCGGGTGCCGGTTCTCGAACTTGACGACGGGCGTTACCTTGCGGAATCGCGGGCGATCTGCACCTATCTCGAGTTCCTCCATCCGGAACCCAATCTGATGGGTCGCGACGGCGAGGAGCGGGCGTTCATCGAGATGGCCGATCGGCAGGTCGAATTCAACCTGTTCGCTGTCGCCGCCAACTACATCCGCCACACCCACCCGGGGTTGGCGGTGCTCGAACAGCCGCAGTTCCCGGATTTCGGCAAGTCGCAGGGCGAAAGGATGCTGCACAACGCGCGCTGGCTGGATGGCCTGCTGGCGACGCGCCCTTACATTGCCGGCGAGCGCTTCACCATCGCCGACATTACCGCCTTCTGCGCCATCGAATTCGCCCGCCTGGTCAAGTTCCGGCCGGCGGATGCCGGCTTGCCCCACCTCGCTGCCTGGCGCGACCGCATCGCCGAACGTCCGAGCGCGGTCGCCTGAGCAGGTGAAACGCCGACGTACCGGCGCGTGATCGCTGTTGCCTGACCGCCGCCTGCGCGGCTATTGCCGCAGGGGCTGGGCTTCCCCTGGCGAGCAGTCGACCTGGAACACCCGCCGGTCTTCCAGACGCACGGCGGTGAGGTGGCCGCCCCACAGGCAGCCGGAATCCAGCGCCAGGAGATTCGCCGTGATGCGCAGGCCAAGCGCCGACCAGTGCCCGGTGACCAGGATGGAATCGGCACTCCGCCGGTCCGGAATCTCGAACCACGGCACATAGCCTTCGGGGCCGCTGCGCAATTCGCCCTTGCTCTTGAATTCCATGTTGCCATCGGGCGAGCAGAAACGCATCCGCGTCATCGCATTGACGATCACCCGCAGACGCTTCTTGCCGGTGAGATCGTCGGACCAGGCGGTCGGCTTGCTGCCCCAGAGGTTGAGAATGAATTCCCGGTAGCCAAGCCCCTGCAACGCATCTTCAACTTCTCCGGCCAGTTCACGGGCGCGGGCAGCGGACCATTGCGGCAGCAGACCCGCGTGGACCAGGCAGTAATCGCCCTCGGTATGACAGAGCGGCTGCTGCCGCAGCCATTCGAGCAACTCGGCGCAGTCGGGCGCATCGAGTATTTCCTGCAAGGTATCGCCCTTGCCGCGGAATTCGGCGCCGCCCTCGGCGACCATCAGCAGATACAGGTCGTGATTGCCCAGCACGGTGACCGCCGCCGAACCGAGCGATTTGACCAGGCGCAGGGTTTCCAGCGACTTCGGACCGCGATTCACCAGATCGCCGACCAGCCACAGGCGGTCTTTTGTCGGATCGAAACGGCACGCCTCAAGCAGCGTCTGGAATGAGTCGAAGCAGCCCTGAATGTCGCCGATGGCGTAGGTTGCCATGAATTCCCGGTCCTCGTGTATGAGCGCTATCTGATGCGGATGGCAGGGCAACCGCCACCGCGACTGATCCTCAAGTCCTGTAGTAATCGCGATACCAGGCGATGAAGCGGCCGACGCCTTCCCGGACACTGGTGCCGGGGACGAAGCCGACCCAGTCGTTGAGCAGGTCGGTATTGGCGTAGGTCGCCGGCACATCGCCGTCCTGCAGCGGCAACAGGCGCTTTTCCGCCTTCATTCCAAGGGCTTCTTCGATGGCGCCGATGAAATCGAGCAACTGCACCGGATTGTTGTTGCCGATGTTGAAAACGCGGTAGGGTGCGTTGCTGGTCGCCGGGTCAGCGAGAATCGGGTCATATTCCGGGTTGACCGCGGCAGTCTTGTCCACGACACGGATGACACCTTCGACGATGTCGTCGACGTAGGTGAAGTCGCGCTGCATGTTGCCGTGATTGAAGACGTCGATCGGCCGCCCTTCGAGGATGGCCCGGGTGAACAGGAACAGCGCCATGTCCGGCCGCCCCCACGGGCCATAGACGGTGAAGAA
>DAOMFF010000138.1:0-4519 GCA_035429665.1 Azonexus sp. | reverse complement strand
CGGACTCCTTGGTTAATCAGGAAAAGATTATTTTATTGCAAGCCGATGGAATTTCGAGCGTTTTGTTGAAGCGAGTTGCGCAGTCGGGGCTTTGCATTGCGTTGTACTGAACGTTCCCTCCTGTTTGCGCGTAGCATCCGGACATCCGAAACTTTGCGGGGTGTGGCTATGCTGATGCTGATTGCGGGGCTGGTGCTGTTTCTCGGGGTGCATTCATCGCGGGTGTTTGCGGACAACGCCCGGTCGACTTTCATCGCCGCGCATGGCGAGAAGGCATGGAAGGGCCTTTACGCGGTTCTCTCCATCGTCGGCTTCGTGCTGGTGGTCTATGGCTACGGCGAGGCGCGGACCGCGCCGCTCGTGCTATGGACTCCGCCGGTGTGGACGCGCCATGCCGCCGCGCTCCTGACGCTGCCCGCGTTCATCCTGCTCGTCGCCGCCTACGTGCCGCGCAACGCCATCAAGGCCAGGCTCGGCCACCCGATGCTGCTCGGCACCAAGCTCTGGGCCGCCGCGCACCTGCTGGCGAACGGGAATGTCGCCGACGTGCTTCTGTTCGGCGGATTCCTGGTCTGGGCAACCCTGTGCTTTCGCGCCGCGAAAGGCCGTGACCGGGCCGCCGGCACCGTCTATCCCTCCGAGGGGGCGACGCCCACGGTCATCGCCATTGCAGTTGGCATCGTCGCGTGGGCGGCATTCGCGTTCTATCTGCACGCGGCCTGGATCGGGGTGCGGCCATTCGGCTGATCCGGCAGGCAAGGGGGTGCGGTCCGGCGGGATTTCCGCGGCGCTCGCGCCCGTGATCACGACTTGTGGGGCGCTTCCGGGCACCCTGCGTCGACAGCCAGCGCATGGACTCGCGCCTCGAAAGCGTCGACCATGCTGGTCGCCATCGGCAAGACCAGGAACTGGATGACCGGCATCAGAAAGAATGAAACTGGCTCACAGTCGAGCGTGAAGTCGACGTGGCAGCGGTCCTCGCCGAGCGGTGCGAACTGCCAGCGAATATCGAAGCGGCAAAACGCCTGATCGTCGCAAACGACGGTGATGCCGTGCGGGCGAACAAGTTCGGTCCGCGTGCGGAAGCGATGGGTCAGCAGACCCAGCGCCAGGCTCTGCTCGGTTTCGTACGTGTCTTCGATACGGTTGAAGATCCTCGCCTCACGGATCAGCGGCACGAACTCGGGATAGCGTTCGACATCGGCGACGATGTCGAAGATCTCTTCAACTGGCCGCGCAATGGCGCGGCTCTCGCGATGGGTTGCCATGGGCCTTGGGGACTCTCATCGGGTGGTCCACCGGAAGCTCAGGCAGCCACGGCCAGCCGCTGATTTTCGATCGTGCGCAACAGCACCGTCTGGTTGCGCGCCACAAAGCCGTCGCGCGCGACAGCCAGTCGCTCCACCAGGCGATCGCAGGGCGCCGCCAAGCGTTCCTCGTTCCAGCGGTGGCTGCGGCCCGCTTCGTGAGCCGCGGCTAGATCGAGCACCAGGCGGAACAAGAGGTCATTGCTGGCGCGGGTAATGGCCCGCAACGACTGCTCATAGCGCGCGCGGCCCCGCAGGTCGGGGAACAGGCGATCCAGCACCGCCAGTTCGTTCCAGGCCCAGTTGATCTTGGGCGACAGCGCACGGTGGCCGTGGATCCAGCCAGCCACGTACACCAGATCGTTCAGATCCTCATACAGCGCATTGATCCGCGGGTCGAGAAAGTCGTAGTCGGGGTCGCAGACATCGCCGCGCAGCCGGCCTTCCCGCGCCAGGGACTCCTTGATGGGCGTACCGTCGTAGGGCAGCATGCGGCAGAACACCGCCGCGTTGCTGCCATCGCCGACGATCGCTTCAAGAAACCCGACGTTGGCGCGGATCGACTCGAACGTGGTCGACGGATCGAACATCATGAAGCCGAACTCGAAGGTCAGTCCCAGCTCCTTGAGCATGCGCACGGCGGCAAGGTTCTGCGCCACTTCCACGCCCTTGTTCAGCGTGTCCAGGCCATCTTCGCTGCCCGACTCGAGTCCCATATACACCAGGTACAGGCCGGCATCGCGCATTTCCGCGAACAACTCGGGCTCCACCGCATCGGCGCGGCAGTTGAGTTTCCAGATCACGCGCCCCACCAAGTCGGCGCGGTACAGTTCCCGGATCAGATCGCGCGTCCAGCGCTGCCAGACCTTGCCATACAGCGGGAAGTCATCGTCCTGAAACAGGAAAATGGTGATGCCGCGCTCATGGTGCAGATGCGCCATCTCTTCAACCACCTGGCGCGGCTGGCGCAGCCGCACCACCTTGCCCGGAACGGCACGGTAGAAGACATGGATCGAGCAGAAGGAGCACGTGCGCGAGCAGCCCCGGCTGGCGATCAACGGCATGGCGGGCTGGCCGAGAATCGACTCGGGATCGTAGTCGCGGTCGGGCCACGGCAGCGTGTCGAGGTCATGGATCAGGCGACGCGCTGGCGTCATGTGGCATTCGCCTTCGGCGCTGCGGTAGGCGATGCCGGGCACGTCACGCCAATCAGCACCGACACTCACGCGGTCGGTCAACTCCAGCAAGGTAAGTTCGCCTTCAAACCGGACGATGCTGTCAATCTCCGGCACCAGGTTCAGTGTCTCCTGGCTGGACAGGCTGGCAAAGTGGCCACCGATGGTGAAGTGGGCATCCACGCCGCTGTCGCGCAGGGCTTGGGCCAGCGCGGCATAGCGGCGCACATAGAACTGGAAGATGAGCGAAAAGCCCACTAGCATGGGCTGCAACCGGCACGCGGCGGCCACCAGTTCGTCGACGTCGGATTCGAAGTCGAGCACTTCGACACGATAACCGAACCGCCGCAGGGTGGCCGACAAATAGCCCAGCCCGAGGTTACCCTGCCGCAGGAAGCCGATGAGCAGCACCGGGCGGCGCGTATCGCGGGCTACCGCCGCGAATTCACTGATCGAGGCAACACCCGGTTCGCCGGCCGCACGCAACGAGATCGGAAATGCAGACATGCTCACCTCCTGTTATCACACCGCGCCTGCCAGCACCTGGTGGTTGAACGACACGGGGCGGCACCCGTTGCACCGCCCCGTGGGGTATCACTTCTGCTTGCGCAGGATGGCGATCGACGCTTCGAGAGCCTTTTCCTGGACTCTCAGGGTTTCAAGCTGCGAGGTCAGCTGCACCACCGCGATCTCGCGGATGGCAGCCGGGTTGATGTGGTCCAGCACCCAATCGGGAACCGGATCCCACCACCAGCGGGGGCGGAACTGCAAGGCTTCGGCAACTGCGGCAGGCGGGCGGGGCGATGTGGCCATTTCGAGTCTCCTTTGTGGCTATGGGTTCACGGACAGGACATCCAACGTTATGACAGTTGGAGTGTAGAAGACACTATCACCAACGGGAGACTCAGGCAAGCCTCGGGAAAATGGCGTCAGACCTCCGATAACGCGCCGTTCACCGTCTCCCCCCGAGTATCGACCCGAGCACCCCGCGCAGGATCTGCTGGCCAACGCTGCGGCCGACGGTGCCGGCCATGCCGCGGGCGGCGCTCTTGGCGGCGGCTTCGAGGACGCCTTCGCGGTGACCACCACGCGGGCCGGTCGTGCCGCCGAGCATTTCGCCGAGGCTGCCGAAGATGCCGCCGCCGGCGGTTTCCTGCGGCGCCGGGGCGCTCTGCCGCGGTTGCGGGGCCGGGCGCGGCTGCACCTGCTGGCCAGCGTGGTTGCCCCAATCGTTGGCGTCCGGCACGCTGCGGCCGGCCGGCGGCGGGGGAATGGCGCCGGGTGCCGGGCAGGCGGCGGCCGGCTTGCCGCGCAGGATTTCGTAGGCCGATTCGCGGTCGACCGTCTCTCCGTAGGTGGCAAGCAGCGGCGAGGCCTGGATCATCGCCTGACGCTCGGCTGCGGTCAGCGGACCGAGGCGCGAGGCGGGCGGAAAGATGATGCTGCGGTCGACGACGTTGGGACGGCCTTTTTCATCGAGGAAGGAGACCAGCGCCTCGCCGACGCCGAGCTCGGTGATGACGGTGGCGGCGTCGAACTTGGGATTGGCGCGCATCGTCTGCGCCGCCGCCTGGACGGCCTTCTGGTCGCGCGGCGTGAACGCGCGCAGGGCGTGCTGGACGCGATTGCCGAGCTGGCCGAGGATTTTTTCCGGCACGTCGAGCGGATTCTGGGTGACGAAATAGACGCCGACGCCCTTGGAGCGGATCAGGCGCACAACCTGCTCGACCTTGTCGGTCAGCGCCTGCGGGGCGTCGGTGAACAGCAAGTGGGCCTCGTCGAAGAAGAACACCAGCTTGGGCTTGTCGAGGTCGCCGGCTTCCGGCAATTGCTCGAACAGTTCGGACAGCAGCCAGAGCAGGAAGGTCGAGTAGAGCGCCGGTGACTGCACCAGCTTCTCGGCGGCGAGCACGTTGATGAAGCCGCGGCCGTTGCCGTCGACCTTCATCAGGTCGTGGATGTCGAGCATCGGCTCGCCGAAAAAGATGTCGCCGCCCTGTTCCTCGAGCGTCAGCAGGCCGCGCTGGATGGCGCCGA
>DAOMFF010000137.1:0-4551 GCA_035429665.1 Azonexus sp. | reverse complement strand
CTCGCCTTCGACAACATCATGGTCTTTCCGGACCGCTTCAAAAACCACATCCTGCCCGAGCAGATCCACATCCTGAATGTCGCCTTCATGGTTCCCGAGATGCGCCGTGAATACGGCGGCTGCGCCGGCAACATCGCCTACAATCTGATGCTGCTCGGCGGCGAGCCACTGATCATGGCGACGGTGGGTGATGATGCCGGGGCCTACCTCGAACGCCTGGATCGCCTCGCTCTTCCGCGGACGCATGTGCGCCATGTTCCGGGCAGCTTCACTGCCCAGGCGTTCATCACGACCGATCTCGACGACAACCAGATCACGGCTTTTCACCCGGGCGCCATGAGCTTCTCGCACTTGAACAAGGTCGCCCATGCCCAGACGGCGCGCCTCGGGATCGTCGCACCGGATGGCCGCGAAGGCATGATGCAGCATGCCCGCGACTTTGCGGCGGCGGGCGTGCCATTCATCTTCGATCCCGGTCAGGGGATGCCGATGTTCAGCGGCGACGAACTTCTCGATTTCATGCGGCTGGCGAATTATGCCTGCTTCAACGATTATGAGGCAAAGCTGTTGAGCGACCGTACCGGGCACAGCCTCGAGCACCTCGCCGGGGAAGTCGAGGCGCTGATCGTCACGCGCGGCGGCGAAGGTTCCGAAATACTTGCCGGCGGCCAGCGCTACGAGATTCCCTGTGTCGAGGCCGATCAGATCGTCGATCCGACTGGTTGCGGCGACGCCTATCGCTCCGGTCTGCTCTACGGCATCGCCAACGGCTTCGACTGGCTGAGTACCGGTCGGCTGGCCGCCGTGATGGGCGCGATCAAGATTGCCTTTCGCGGCGGTCAGAGCCACCAGCCCAGTCGCGAGGAGATTGGCGAGCGCTACCAACGGGCATTCGGTACGCTGCCCTGGTAGTCAGGTGCAGGAAATCGCGATCATCTTCGGGTAACATGAGGGCAACGTGAGCATTCAAGGCTTGTTTCCCAACCTTTGGCGACAAGCCGGGCACGCCCTTCCTGGCTCCCTTCCTTGAGGCAGGACGTTCAGGCTGAGACGTCAGACGTTTTCCGGGCAGCCAGATTGACCGAAGCCACCCCCTTGCTGCGCGCCCTCCGGCTGTTTCGTCTTGCGTTGGCGATGACCGGGGCTTTTGTTGTCGCCCTGTGCCTTTTTCCGATCTGCCGTGACGCTACCCGCCTGCGTCTGAAGGCCGGCGTCGCCCGCAGCGTCGTCAATGCGCTCGGTGTCAGGCTGGATCCCGATCTGACCCATGCCGTTCCGGGTGCGCTGATCGTTGCCAACCATATCTCGTGGATCGACATCTTCGTCATCAATGCGGTTCTGCCGGCGGCCTTCGTCTCCAAGGAAGAAGTCCGCCGCTGGCCCTTGGTCGGCTTGCTGGCGGCGCGCAGCGAAACCGTGTTCCTGCGTCGCGGCAGCCGCGGTCACGCCCGCATCATTAATCAGCAAGTCGCCGACATCCTGGCCAATGGCAATTATGTCGCCGTCTTTCCCGAGGGAACGACGACCGACGGCACCCATCTGCTCCATTTTCATGCCGCGCTGATCCAGCCCGCGCTTGCTGTCGGACGGCCGGTTCTGCCGGTGGCGATTTCCTACTGGGAGGCGGACGGAAGCCGCAGTCTCGCCCCAGGATATGTGGGCGATATCTCCCTGGCCCAATGCCTGCGTACGATAATCGGGCGCAAGGGTCTGGTTGCCCGTGTCGCGACATGCCCGGTGCTCGGTCTACACGGGGAGGATCGCCGCCAAGTGGCAGCGCTGGCGCGCGAGGCCATTTGCGCCGGTGCCCTGCTTCCCAACCTGGAATGACGGAGGCGCTGCCGTAATTCTTGGCAATTATTACCAGTTGTCGGCCAAGCAAGACGTAGCGCCCGAAATACGCAAGGCGCCTCAAGCCGGCCGCTGAGCGATTACCCCAAAGTGATATGGAGCCCCCCCACCGAGATCTACAGGCAGGATAGAGTCAAAACCGGCTTCGGCTATCCACGCCGCACACTGGTCCGGCTTGGGTCTAATCGCCAGCGGTGGCCCACGGGGTGTCTCGATGTCGCTGCGCCAGTGAATCACCGAAAGAATGCCACCTGGCTGTAGCGTCCGATGGGCTTCGCGCAGCAATGCGAGTGGATCCTCGATGTGCAGCAGGTTGAAGACCAATGCATGACCTTGGGTGCCATCGCCAAGACCAGTGTTGCTCTCCACGAAATCCCGAAGTTCGGCCCGGACATTCGAAATCTTGCGGGCGTGCGCCCGTTGCCGCACTAAACTCATCATCTCCGGATCGATGTCGAGCGCCGTCACGCGGCCTCGTGTTCGATTCGCTGCTGGCAGGGTAAACGTGCCGTAGCCGCAACCGAATTCGACAAGATGATAGCAATCCGCCTTGTTGACCAAGAGTTGGTCAAGGATGCCTTCGGGGTCGAAAAACGAGGCCCAACAGGCCTCGTCCGGCATGCCGCTTTCGCGTCCCTTCATTTGCGGTCAGTGCTTGGCCAGGCCCGTAGGGCAAATGCGGCAACATGCATCCGTTTGGGTGACATCTTGCCTCCAGTTGGGGTTATGAATTCAATGCTCGGGATTCTTTGCAACGTCAGACGGGTTCAGAGGGAGGCACCGTCCCGACAATGTCTTGTCCGAGCGCCTGCTCCAAGTCTGATATCAGATCAGCAGGATCTTCCAAGCCCACAGATAGCCTCAGCATGGCATCGGAAATGCCGCGCCTTTCGCGTTCCTCGGGTGTCAGGCCGTGGTGAGTAGTCGTACAGGGCTGGGTCACCAGGCTTTCGGCGCCGCCCAGGCTGGGTGCCAAGGCGAAGAGCTTGAGGCGATCTGCGACACGTGTGGCATCCGCGCCACTGCCTTTTACCTGGATGGTCAGCATGCCGCCGAAGCCGTGCATCTGTTCTTTGGCCAGCATGTGCCCCGGAAAGTCCGGGAGACCTGGATAGAACACGCGGCTGATTCCCGGATGCCGGGCCATCGCTTCAGCGACGATCCGGGCCGTGGCGTTCTGCTGCCGCACCCGCACGACCAGGGTACGCAGGCTGCGGGAGAGCAGCGATGCGGTTTCCGGGGCGATCATCGAACCAAGATTCTTCCGCCAGTTCCAAACCGGCATGAGCAACTCCTTCGACCCCATCAGGGCACCGGCCGTCAAATCGCTGTGGCCGCCCAGATACTTGGTTGCGCTATGCACGACAAAATCCGCGCCAAGCTCGAGGGGGCGCTGATTGACTGGCGAGGCGAAAGTGTTGTCCACCGCTACCCGCGCTCCTCGGGCATGTGCCTTGGCGGCGATGGCCCGGATATCGAACAGTTCCAGGGTCGGATTGGTCGGCGTCTCGAAAAAGACCAGCTTTATGCCACCGACAAGCAATTCGTCAAGGCGATCGACCTCGTCGCCAAGAAGGAGGTGGGTCGGGATGCCCAACAACGGCAATTGGGCCGCCAGCAGTTCCAGGGTGCCGCCATAGGCGTCGCCGATGCAGACGATACCTTCCCGACCATGTGTCAGGAACAGCGCTGCTTCAGCTGCCATCCCCGAGCAGAAGGCCCAAGCAAGTTCCGCTCCCTCCAGCCCGGCCAGCGTTTCCTCCAGGGCGAAAATGCTTGGATTGAGGCCATACCGGGTGTATAGCGAGCCAGGCCGTTTGCCGTCCACAACATCCAGGAGGTCGGCCGTCGAGACGAAGGCGAAGGTCGTCGTGTTGTAGATCGGGGTGTGCGGACTGCCGTGGCTATCTCTGGCAGTATTGCCATGAATGGCCCGCGTTGCCATGCCGTGCTCGGTATCGTCAACCATGTTTAATCTCCCGACGTTGTGGGTGTGGATATTTCAGGATTCAAGGTGTCAAAGAACGATCCGGCATTCGATCATGCTGTTTCCGGAAGCCAACGCTCACCTGTTGAAACCTTAGCTGTGCATCGGCAGAGGCCCAATACTGCCGAAGCCGAAGTTTCAGAACACCAGCACCTTGTCGGCGGCGGCCGTCCATTCGGCCAGTTCCTTCAGTGTGCTGCGCCGGGCGCCCTCGACCACCTGGTCCTCGCTCATGCCGCGGGCATCCATGCACGTGCCGCACAGCCCGACCTCGCCGCCGACCATGCGCACCATGTCGCCGGCGTTGTAGTAACCCTCGGCAACCTTCTGGCCGCTCTTGGCGCAGGCTACCGCATCACCCATCAGGAAGACGCGGACGGTTTCGCCCTCGATCTTGCCAAGGACGCGGGCCAGGCGTAGCGCGTTGTAGCTGCGCTCGGTGCCGTAGGGGCCGTCGTTGAGGATGAACATGGTATTCATGGTTGATCTCCCTTTGTGTGTTGAAAAAAACCACTTCCCCCCGGCCTTGATGGTGGCCTTTAGAGCATCGAAGTCCTTGCGTACCGTTTCTTGGAAGAGCAGGCCCGACTTGGCTTGCTTGGGTACGCTTTCCATATCCAGCACGTCGGCAACGATCTGGTAGCTGGCCGTGCCGTTGAAGTCCTTGCCATCGGCGACGATGAGTTGGGTCCCGTAGAAGACCGCCGGGGCTG
>DAOMFF010000136.1:0-4597 GCA_035429665.1 Azonexus sp. | reverse complement strand
CCGGAAATGGCGATCTTGAACTTGCGCGGCAGGAAGGCGAATTCCGGGTGGAAGGTGCTCCACTGGCGGATGATTTCGGCCAGCGGGCGCGGGTCGATCACTTCGTCGGCGGCGACACCGGCGAACTGGTCGGTCGTCACATTGCGGATGCAGTTGCCGGAAGTCTGGATGGCGTGCATCTCGACCTCGGCGAGGTGGGCCAGGATGTCCGGGCAATCCTCTATCCGCGGCCAGTTGAACTGCATGTTGTGGCGTGTTGTGAAGTGGCCGTAGCCGCGGTCGTAGGTGCGCGCGATGAAACCGAGCTTGCGCAACTGGGTGCTGTTCATCATCGCGTAGGGCACGGCGACGCGCAGCATCGGGGCATGGCGTTGGACATACAGGCCGTTCTGCAGGCGCAGTGGGCGGAACTCGTCGCCGGTCATTTCACCGCTCTGCCAGCGCCGTACCTGATCACGGAATTGCGCGACCCGTTCGTTGACCAGTTGCTGGTCGATGGCATCGTATTTGTACATGGTTTTCCTTAAGCAAAGACTAGCTTGCCGCCGATCAGAACGAGCATGGAGGCCAGCAGGCGGCGCAGGATGTGTTCCGGCACCTTGGCGGAAACGTGGCTGCCGAGCCAGATGCCTGGCAGCGAGCCGAGCAGCAGCGCCCCGAGCAATGCCCAGTCGACACCGCCGAGCAGCCAGTGGCCGAGGCCGGCGACGAGAGTCAGCGGCACGGCATGGGCGACATCCGAACCGACTATGCGCACTGGCGAAAGGCTGGGGTAGAGAAAGAAAAGGGCGGCGACGCCGAGCGCCCCGGCGCCGACCGACGAGATCGTGACCAGCACGCCGAGGATGGCGCCGACGGCGACGGTAATCGCGGCCAAGTGCCGCTGGCGCAGCGGCGACTCTTCATGCCTGGCGGCGTAAGCGCGCAGCTTGCGCCCGAACAGGATGGCGATTGCGGTCAGCATCAGGGCGAAGCCGAGGCCATTGGAAATGATGGCGCCGATCGTGTTGCTGCCTTTGGGCAGTTGCGCCAGCACCCAGATCGTCAGTGCGGCGGCCGGGATGCTGCCGAGCGCCAGACGACCGGTGATCGCCCAGTCGATGTGGCCCTTGCGGCCGTGCGCCACGGTGCCGCCGGCCTTGGTCAGCGCCGCGTAGAGGAGGTCGGTGCCGACCGCGGTGGCCGGGTGAATGCCGAACACCAGAACCAGCAGCGGTGTCATCAGCGAGCCGCCGCCGACGCCGGTAAGGCCGACAATGGCGCCGACGGCGAAACCGGAAAGAGTGTAGAGATAATCCATGGCGCGCATCGTAGCAGCGGGCATTTGATTCAAAAAGAATATTGGGTTAGATTGTTATATCGTTTGGTTATTTGATGCCTCCATGAAACTCCAGCAACTGCGTTACATCGTCGAAATCCAGCGCCAGGGTCTCAATGTCTCGGAGGCGGCCGAGTCGCTGTTTACCTCGCAACCGGGTATTTCCAAGCAGGTCAAGCTGCTCGAGGAGGAACTGGGGGTGACGATTTTCGAGCGCAGCGGCAAGCGTTTCAGCGGGCTGACCGAGCCGGGCAAGGTGGTGCTGGCGATTGCCGAGCGCATCCTGCGCGAGGCGGACAACCTCAAGCGGGCCAGTTCGGATTTCGCCAGCGGCGCGACCGGCCGTCTGGTGCTGGCGGCGACGCATACCCAGGCGCGCTATGCGCTGCCCGTGGTGGTACGTGATTTCGTCGCCCGGCATCCGACGGTCAAGCTGGAGATGCACCAGGGCAGCCCGACGCAGATCGCCGGGTGGGTGGTCGCCGGCGAAGCGGATATCGGCATCGCCACCGAGGCGCTCGATCAATATCCGCAACTGATCACCTTGCCGGTACGCCAGTGGAGCCATTGCGTGATTGCGCCGGAAGGCCATCCGATAACTGGATCGCTTCCGCTGGCGCTCGACGAACTGGTGCGCTGGCCGCTGATTACCTACGATACCGCCTTTACCGGCCGCTCGCGGATCAACCGTGCCTTCGAGCGCATCGGTGCCGCGCCGAACATCGTTCTCACCGCGCTCGATTCGGACGTGATCAAGACCTACGTCAGCCTTGGTCTCGGTCTCGGCATCATTTCGGCGCTGGCGTTCGACGCCCAGCGTGATGCCGGGCTGGTTGCGGTCGACGCCGCCCACCTGTTCGAATCCAACACGACCCGCCTCGCCCTGCGCCGTGGCACCTACCTGCGCCGCCACGACTACGACCTGATTGCGCTATTCGCCCCGCACCTCTCGCGGCGCGTCGTGGACATGGCGATGCAGGGCGGCGGCGCCGAATATCAGTTGTAGTCTCCGGTCGGCTGCACTTTGTGGCCTGGGGCCATCCGTGGCGCCGGGTCGCGCAGGATCAGCGCCGGTGCGGTGAACGGCGCCAGGCGCTCGAGAAAATCGAGCAGTTCGAGGACCGGCGAGTTGCGGAAAAACTTGGCTGCCGGCGTTTCGATCCAGATGCGGTCGGCGTAGGCGAGCAGCTCGTAGGGGCGGTCGCCGAAGCCGTCGTGGTCGCGGTCGAAACCTTCATATTCATCCCAGTAGTTGCCCAGCCAGGTGTCGTTCAGCGGGTCGCCGTCGCCGATGATCGTCACCGGCCACAGGTTGCTGCGGAAGGTGTTGCCGATGGCGATATGGCCGCCCCTGGCACCGTAGAAATAGACGCCGGTGATGTTGTGGGCGACCAGATTGCCGATGAAGACGATGCGGTTGATCGGGTCCATCGGCGAGTCGGCCATGATGCCGTGCGCGCAATGAACGATCTCGTTGTTCTCGACCAGCGCCGCCGAGGTTTCCTTGAGCGCGATGCCGGCGCCGGACGCATCCATGGCATGAACGACGCGGTTGTTGCGGATGATCAGACCGTCTGAATTGAGGGCGATGATGCCGGTCGAGTTGTTTTCCAGATGGTTGCGGTCGACCAGGCTGCGATGCGAAAAAAGGAAATTGAAGGCACGCCGGCTGTCGCGGATGGTGTTGCCGGTGAAGCGGTTGCGCGGTGAGTTGGTGACCGTCACGTCGCGGATCTGCGCGATGTCGTTGCCTTCGATGCGGTTGCCGGTGCTGTACCAGAGGCGCAGGCCGTCGCCGCGGTCGGCCGAATCGACCGCGCGCGAGCGGATGCGGTTGTCGCGCACAACGCTGCCGGTCGTCCGATGCATTGAAATGCCGAACAGCACGTCCTCGATCACGTTGTTCTCGATCCGCAGTTCGCTGCCCTCGGCCATGATGCCACCGTCGAGCTGGTCGTGCGAGTCGCCGCTGTTGCGCAGGGTCAGGCCGCGCAGGGTTACGTGGTCGGCCTTGATGGTGAGGACGGTGCCGTGACCGCCGGCATCAATGATGACCTTGCCGTCGCCGTCGAGGGTCAGCGGCTTGGAAATGACCGCCGGACCCGCGTAGGTTCCCGGCGGCAGGCGGATGCTGGCGCCCGGCAGCGCCGTGTCGAGCCAGGGCTGGAGCGGCAGTCCGGCCAACGCCGGCAGGGCGGCGTACAGGCAGGCGTGAAAGGCGAGACGGAGCAAGCTCATCACGCCGCAATTTAGCGGGCAAGGCGGTGATCGGGCGTGAACTTGGATCAAGTTTTGCCGATATCCGCCGCTTCATGCTGCCGGATGGCCGCTCCAGAAACAAGAATGCCCGCCGGGTGGCGGGCATTCCAGAGCGCGGCGTTGATGCTCAGTTGATCTTGGCGCTCTCGCGCAGCTTCTTGACCAATTGCTCTACCTGCTGCTGTTGCGCCCGCTGCTGCAGTTGCGGCTTGACCTGGTCGAACGGCGGCGGGGTCAGCGGACGGGTGTCCTCGAGCATGATGACGTGATAGCCGAAGTCGGTCTTGACCGGTGTCTTGGTGTATTCACCCTTCTTGAGCTTGGTCAGTGCGTCGGAGAACGGCTTGACGTAGGTGCTCGGCGAGCTCCAGCCGAGGTCGCCGCCATTGTCCTTGGACCCCGGGTCCTTGGACTGCTTGGCCAGCTCGGAGAACTTTTCGCCCTTTTCGAGTTTGGTGATGATCGCCTTGGCCTCATCCTCATTGGCGACCAGAATGTGCTTGGTCTTGTAC
The DNA here is from genome assembly GCA_035429665.1 of Azonexus sp. Taxonomy (GTDB): domain Bacteria; phylum Pseudomonadota; class Gammaproteobacteria; order Burkholderiales; family Rhodocyclaceae; genus Azonexus. The sequence goes on along the minus strand of DAOMFF010000136.1, from coordinate 508 downwards.
TCGGTCGAGCCAAGGTTGGCCTTGATCGCTTCGTAATCCTTCTTCAACTGGTCTTCGCTGACCGGGTTGGCGCGCACGTATTCGGAGAGATACGCCTGAATCAGCACGGCCTGGCGGGCGAGTTCCATCTGGCCCTGAATTTCGGATTTCTTGTCGAGGCCCTTCTTCTTGGCTTCCTGGACCAGGAGTTCGCGGCGGATCAGCTCTTCCTTGACGGCGTTCTGCAGTTGCGGCGAATCCGGCGCGCCCTGGGCCTTTTGCTGGGCGACGAAGGCGTTGTAGGTGTTTTGCGATATGGCCTGGCCATTGACGGTGGCAACGGTGCCGGAGCTCGTGCCGCCCTTGTCGGCAGCAAAGACCGGGGCGGATGCGAGGGCGCCAGCCAGGAGCAGAGCGGCCAGCGGGGAGACTTTGATCATTCGATTTTCCTTGAGTGTTGGGTAAAAACCCGATGATTATACTTCGTCGGGTGAAAAAGCGCGGATGCTGAGCGCGTGAATTCGACCGC
>DAOMFF010000135.1:0-4633 GCA_035429665.1 Azonexus sp. | reverse complement strand
AACCGGCGCGGCATGGAACAACTCGTCGCCGGCCTCAAGCGCCTCGGACTGGAACACATTCCATCGCACGGCAACTTCGTCACCTTCAGGGTGGGCGACGGGGCGGGCGTGAACCAGAAGCTGCTGAAGCAGGGCGTCATCGTCCGGCCGATCGGCGGCTACGGGCTGCCGGAATGGCTGCGCGTCACCATCGGCAGCGAGCCGGAAAATACCCGCTTCCTCGATGCGCTGGAGAGAGCGCTGTAGATGCCCGAATTCGGCAAAGTCGTCGTTTTCGGCACCGGGCTGATCGGCGGCTCGTTCGCCTTGGCGCTCAAGGAGGCGGAGGCGGTCGAGGAGGTGGTCGGCTTCGGTCGCACGCCATCGACGCTCAGGGTTGCGCAGGAACTCGGCGTCATCGACCGCGCCGGGATCAACCCGACCCACGAAATCGAGGACGCCGACATCGTTCTGGTCGCGACGCCGGTGGCGCAGATGCCGGAAATCTTCGAGCGCATCGCGCCCTACCTTGGCCCGAACACCATTGTCACCGACGGCGGATCGACCAAGGGCGATGTCGTTGCCGCAGCGCGCGAAGCGTTCGGCGAGCGAATACGCCAGTTCGTGCCGGCGCACCCGATCGCCGGCGCCGAAAACAGCGGCCCGGCGGCGGCGCGCTGGGATCTCTACCAGGGCAAGAAGGTCGTCGTCACGCCCCTGCCGGAAAATGCCGACGATGCGCTCGACCACATCAAGCGTGCTTGGTCGCTGTGCGGAGCGGATATCTACGAACTGACACCGGAAGCGCACGATCGCGTGTTCGCCGCCGTCAGCCATCTGCCGCACCTGCTGTCGTTCGCGCTGGTTCATGATCTGGCGGTGCGCGAGGATGCCGACCTGTTTTTCACCTTTGCTGCCTCCGGGTTCCGCGACTTCACGCGCATCGCTGCCAGCCATCCCGAGATGTGGCGGGACATCTGCCTCGCCAACCGCGACGCGCTGCTGATCGAACTCGACAGTTACCGCTCCCAGCTCGATGACCTCCGCCTGGCGCTGGCACGCAACGATGGTGAGCGCCTCGAGGAGATTTTTGGCGTTGCCCGGCAGGCACGGCGCGAGTGGGCGGACAAAGGCTGAAATGATCCGCCTGCTGCGCACGCTGTTGCTGGCATTCGCGCTGGTGCTCCCGGCCATCCCGGTGGGCGCCGAAGCCCCGGCCATCCTCCTTGCCGAGGTCTATCGCAATCAGGTCGACGTTGCGCAGTACCTCGTCAGCGAAAAGCTCGATGGCGTGCGCGCCATCTGGGATGGCCAGACCCTGCGCTTCCGCAGCGGCAAGACGATCAACGCCCCCGTCTGGTTTCTCGACGGCCTGCCAAAGCGCCCACTGGACGGCGAACTGTGGATGGGCCGTGGCACTTTCGAACGGCTCGCCGGCATCGTTCGGCGCGAGATTCCCGATGATGCCGAATGGCGGCAGGTGCGCTACATGATCTTCGAACTGCCCGGTGCGCCCGGAACCTTTGCCGAGCGCGCCGAACAGATTCGTGAAACGGTCAGACAGGCGAATGTGCCATGGCTGCGTGAAATCGAGCAGTTCAGGGTGGTCGACCGCAACAGCCTGCAGAAACGCATGAAAGAGGTCGTCAAGGCGGGCGGCGAAGGCCTGATGCTGCACCGTGCCGATGCGCCCTACGAAACCGGCCGCAGCGACACCCTGCTCAAGATGAAACCCTGGGAAGATGCCGAAGCGGTTGTCATCGGCTACCTGCCAGGCAAGGGCAAGCATGCCGGCACGATGGGCGCCTTGCGCGTCCGCGCAGAAGACGGCCGCGAATTTTCGCTGGGCAGCGGCTTCACCGACCAGCAACGCCGCGATCCGCCGCCACTCGGCACCACGGTGACTTATCGTTACCACGACCTCACAAGAAAGGGGTTGCCACGCTTCGCCAGTTTCCTGCGGGTGCGGGCGGACTGATGGACCTCGATATCGGAACCGAACAAATGATTCTTGTCACTGGCGGCGCCGGCTTCATCGGCAGCAATTTCGTCCTCGACTGGCTGGCGCAATGCGACGAACCGGTCATCAACATCGACGCGCTCACCTACGCGGGCAATCTCGAGAACCTCGCCTCGCTGGATGGTGACACCCGTCACATCTTCGTCCACGGCAACATCGGCGACTTCGACCTCGTGGCGAACCTGCTCGCCGAACACCGCCCGCGCGCCATCGTCAATTTCGCCGCCGAATCGCACGTCGACCGCAGCATCCATGGTCCGGAAGACTTCATCCAGACCAACATCGTCGGCACCTTCCACCTGCTCGAAGCCGTGCGCGCGTACTACGGTCAACTCGAAGAATCGGCCAAGAAACAATTCCGCTTCCTCCACGTCTCCACCGACGAAGTCTACGGCTCCCTCGCCCCGCATGATCCCGCCTTCGCCGAGACCCACCGCTACGAACCCAACAGCCCGTACTCGGCGAGCAAGGCCGCCAGCGACCACCTCGTCCGTGCCTACCACCACACCTACGGCCTGCCGGTACTCACCACCAACTGCTCCAACAACTATGGCCCCTACCACTTCCCGGAAAAGCTCATCCCCCTGGTCATCCACAACGCGCTGGCCGGCAAGCCGCTGCCCATCTACGGCGACGGCCAGCAAATCCGCGATTGGCTCTACGTCAAGGATCACTGCAGCGCCATCCGCCGCGTCCTCGAAGCCGGTAGGGTAGGCGAGGTCTACAACGTCGGCGGCTGGAACGAAAAGCCCAACCTCGACGTCGTCCGTACCCTGTGCGCCATCCTCGACGAACTCAGCCCCCGGAGCGACGGCAAACCCTACAAGGACCAGATCACCTACGTCGCCGACCGTCCCGGCCATGACCGTCGCTACGCCATCGATGCCGGCAAGCTAGAACGCGAACTCGGCTGGAAGCCGGCCGAGACCTTCGAGACCGGCATCAGGAAGACAGTGCAGTGGTATCTCGGCAACCAGGCCTGGGTGCAGAACGTTACGAGCGGGGCTTACAAGCACTGGATTGGCAAGCAGTACGGCGAACGTGATGCCTAAACTCTACGAGTATTTCGTACTGCTGGTCATGTTCTACTCCAATGAACACGAACCGGTTCATGTGCATGGCAAGTGCCAAGGCCGGGAAATGCGTGCAGAATTGATCATCGTCAATGGCTTGGTTGTCGATGTCCGTTTCATGAATCAACCGGGCCGTTTGCCCTTGTCGGATAGCGAAATCCGGTTTTTCAAGGAAATCGTCGTCGCGAAATCTGATGAATCGTGCACAAGTGGGTTGATTTTTTGTTTTGCACAAATCGATCGTCCCGGAAGTTATCAACAGGAGGCTCAAGTGATCCCGGATGTCTTGAATATCACTCATGTCGATCCATTGGGGGGGTATCGACTGTCGCTCGATTTCGATGATGGCAGTACGCAAGTCGTCGACTTCGAGCCATTTCTTGCGGCCTCTGCTCACCCCGCGATCAGGGCCTATCTTGACCCGGATCGCTTTGCATCATGCCGCATCGAACATGGTGATCTGGTCTGGGGCGATTACGATCTCTGCTTCCCGATTGTCGATTTGTACCTGAACCGGATCGTCATTCCCGCCGGCGGGCAAAAAGCGGCCTGAGAAAGAAAACACGTATACATCATGACCACCCGCAAAGGCCTCATCCTCGCCGGCGGCGCCGGCACCCGGCTGCATCCGGCCACCCTGTCGGTCTCCAAGCAACTACTGCCCATCTACGACAAGCCGATGATCTACTACCCGCTGACCACGCTCCTGCTGGCCGGCATTCGCGACATCCTGATCATCTCCACCCCGCAGGACACCCCGCGTTTCGAACAACTGCTCGGCGACGGCAGCCAGTGGGGCATCGACCTCCAGTACGCCATTCAGCCCAGCCCGGACGGCCTCGCCCAGGCCTTCATCATCGGCGCCGATTTCATCGGCGAATGCGACTCCGCGCTGGTGCTTGGCGACAACATCTTCTACGGCCACGACTTCCACCACATCCTCGGCAACGCCAACGCCCGCAGCGAAGGCGCCACCGTCTTCGCCTACCACGTGCATGATCCCGAACGCTACGGCGTCGCCGAGTTCGACCCGGCCGGCAAGGTCCTCAGCCTCGAAGAAAAGCCGAAGCAACCCAAATCCAGTTACGCCGTCACCGGCCTCTATTTCTACGACAGCGCCGTCGTCGAACTGGCCCGCAACCTCAAGCCCTCGGCCCGCGGCGAACTAGAGATCACCGACCTCAACCGCCTTTACCTTGAGCAAGGCAGGCTCAACGTCGAGATCATGGGCCGCGGCTACGCCTGGCTCGACACCGGCACCCACGACAGCCTGCTCGAAGCCGGCCAGTTCATCGCCACCATCGAGAAGCGGCAGGGACTGAAGGTGGCCTGCCCCGAGGAAATCGCTTTCCGCCAGGGCTGGATTACACGGGGGAAACTCGAAGAGCTGGCCCAGCCACTAGCGAAGAACGGCTATGGCCAATACCTGCTCGGCCTGCTCAAGGCGCAGGTGTTCTGAGTTAGCATTCCTCCTTATGCGAATCAGTCCGGAGCAGGCTCAAGCCATCAGGCATCTGGCACATCAAGTGGCCGGCGAAGATGCGCGCGTCCGGCTTTTCGG
>DAOMFF010000134.1:0-4637 GCA_035429665.1 Azonexus sp. | reverse complement strand
CGAGCCGACCAAGGTCATGCCGAGGATCCAGTAGCGGGTATTGCGCGACAGGTGGACGCTGCCCTTGATGCCCAGGCGGTCGCGCAACCAGCCGGCGGCGTCGGTGACCAGGTTGACCGGGCAGACCCAGCTGCAATACGCCCTGCCGCCGACCAGGAAGTAGAAGACGAGCACGATGGCGAGGCCGATCAGCCCGAGCTTTTCCGGGACATGGCCGGTCATTGCTGCCTGCAATGCGACGTAGGGGTCGGTCAGGGGCAGAAAATCCAGCGTGTAGCTGTAGTTGAGGTTGCCCTTGACGACCCAGATGCCGGCCAGTGGCCCGAGCAGAAATAGGGCGAGGATGCCGAGCTGCGAGATGCGGCGCAGGAGCAGCCACTTGTGGGCGCGCAGCCAGCCCTTGACCGCGACCGCCTCGGCGCCGATGCGCTTGCCGCTCATGGTTTGCCGCCCAGCCCCGGCGGCGTGCCCGGGATGATGCCCCCCTCGGCCCCGACGAGACCGCGCGCCGGCGCGCTGTGGCCGCTAGCCGGGTCGTAATGTCCAGGCAGCGAGGCTCCTTCCGGCAGACGGTCGGGGAGATCGATGATGTTCCGGTCCTCGATCAGCGAGTGTCCGGCCTTCTTCTGCTCCTCCCAGCCGACGCGATAGTGCTTGCCGAGCTGACCCTTGGCCAGCTTCGGCGGCAGAACGCGAATCGCCGCCTCTTCGAGAACGCAGGACTTCTCGCACTTGCCGCAACCGGTGCAGTGCTCGGAATGAACGGTCGGCAGGAACATCGCGTGGCGACCGGTACGCTGGTTGGGCACCATCTCCAGCGTGATTGCCTTGTCGATGACCGGGCAGATGCGATAGCAGACATCGCAACGCAGGCCGAGGAAGTTGAGACAGGTCTCGTGGTCGATCAGCACGGCGATGCCCATCCGGGCCTTGTTGATGTCGGTCAGATCATGATCGAGCGCTGCGGTTGGACAGGCCTTGACACAGGGAATGTCCTCGCACATCTCACACGGGATGTTGCGCGCGGTGAAATAGGGCGTTCCCGTCGCCACCGGGGTTTCGGGTTTGGCGAGTTCGAGGATGTCGTAGGGGCAATCGCGGACGCACAGTCCGCAACGGATGCAGGCGCCGAGAAAATCATCCTCGGCGAGGGCGCCTGGCGGGCGCAAGGCCAGTGCCGGAAGCGCCTTCGACTGCTTGGCATACAGCCCGAGACCTAGGCCGAGCATGCCGACACCGCAGGCCATCTTGGCGGTGTCAAAGAGAAACTGGCGCCGGCTGGCTGCCTTCTTCGAAAATTTTCCGTCTGTCGTCTTCATGTTCGCCTCAGGTTGTCCGGCGGGGCGGTCGCCCGGCCCGATCGCTCAACTCCCTGATTGCTTTTTCCTTCAATTGTCGTGTCGCCCGTTACCTTACTCCATCAGCGTTGACGAATACTTGGCCTGGATCAAATGGGGAGGAATTCACCGACTTGCGCCTCGAAAAATCACCGCAAATCAGAGGCGCGGCAGCACCGCGCGCGCCGTCGCCGTGCAGAGGGCGGCGACCTCATTCTCCGGAAGCGCGCGCAGATCAGCCAGGACGCTGGCGATACGCGGCAACTCGGCGGGTGAATTACGGCCACCGCCCAGCCACGCCGGTGGAATGTCCGGCGCATCGGTTTCGAGGACGATCGCTGCCAGCGGCAGTTCGGCCGCCAGCTTGCGGATGCGGGTCGATCCGGGAAAGGTCATGGCGCCGCCGAAACCGAGCTTGAAGCCGAGCCTGATGAATTCGTCCGCCTGCTGGCGGCTGCCGTTGAAGGCGTGGGCGATGCCGCCGGGAACCTGGATTCGCCGCAGGTGCTTCAGGATCTGATCGATTGCCCGCCGGACGTGCAGCAGCACCGGCAGTTCGAACTCACGGGCGAGTTTCAGTTGCTCGACAAAATAGAACTCCTGGCGCGCCGGGTCGCTGTCGGTCACGTGGAAGTCGAGGCCGATCTCGCCGACGGCCACCGGCTGCTCGCGCTCCAGCCAGTCGCGCAGCACGGTCAGGTCGGATTCCTGCGCCTGCGTCACATAGAGCGGATGGATGCCGTAGGCCGCGACACAGCCCGGGTAACGTTCGACGCTGGTTTTGACCTTGCGGAAGCTGTCGACCGCAACCGCCGGCACGACAATGCGCGCTACCCCAGCCGCGAGCGCCGCCGCATGCACCGCGTCACGATCGGAATCGAATTCGGCCGCGTCGAGGTGACAGTGGGTGTCGATCAGCATCCGAGGAATGGAAAATCCAGCGCCGGGCGCCGACCGCTCATCAGGTCGGCGAGGGCGGCGGCCGAGCCGCAGGCCATGGTCCAGCCGAGGGTGCCGTGGCCGGTGTTGAGCCACAGTTCGGGATAGCGGGTGCGGCCGATGCATGGCACGTTGGACGGCGTCGATGGCCGCAGGCCGCACCAGAACTGCGGCTCGCCGGACGCCTCGAGCGCCGGAAAAAGCTGGCGGGCGCGGCGCAGCAGCGCGTTGCAGCGCACCGGGTTGAGGTCGAGGTTGTAACCGTTGAACTCCGCCGTTCCGGCAATCCGCAGGCGATTGCCGAGCCGGGAAAAGACCAGGCGGTGCTCGTCGTCGGTCAGGCTGACGGTCGGCGCCAGCGCTGCGGTGGACAATGACACGGTCACCGAATAACCCTTCGCCGGAATGACCGGCAGGCGCACCCCCAGCGGCCGCAGCAGCAGCGGTGTGTAACTGCCGAGGGCGATCACGTAGGCGTCGGCGGTCAACAGTTGGCTGCCCGCCGGACCACTGACCATGACGCCGGCGATGCGGCCGCTGTTGGCGGTGATGCAGTCGACCGTCGAATCGAGGCGGAATTCGACGCCGCGCGCGGCGGCACGCTCGGCCAGCGCCCGGGTGAACTTGTGCGCATCACCCGATTCGTCGGATGGCGTGTAATGGCCGCCGGCCAGCCACTGGCGGGCGCCCGCGAGCGCTGGCTCGATCTCGACGCAGCGCTCGGCGCTGACGGGTTCGCGGTCGAGCCCGAATTCGCGCATCGTGCGGGCGGCGTCCATGGCCCGGGCAAAGGCTTGCGGGTCAGTGTAAAGATGCAGGATGCCGCGTTCCAGATGGTCATAGTCGAGCGTCAGTTCGCGGCGGAGCGCCCGCAGGCAGCCGCGACTGTAGAGCGCCAGCGCGACGATGGCGGCGATGTTGCGCCGGGTTGCTGCGGGCCGGCACTCGTTCAGGAAACGCAGGCCCCACATCAATTGCGCGGGATCGGCCCGCCAGCGCCACAGCAGCGGCGCATCCTCGTGGCCCAGCCACCTGATGACCTGCGGCAGCACGTGCGGATTCGCCCACGGTTCCGCATGCGAAACGGAAATCTGGCCGCCGTTGGCGAAGCTGGTTTCGTTGCCTGCGACCGGTTGGCGGTCGACGACGATGACCTCGTGCCCCGAGCCTGCCAGATACCAGGCGCTGGTCGTGCCGACGACACCGGCACCCAGGACGAGAACCCTCAAACTTCGCCCCCGCGTTCGCGTGAGATCCGGGTGACTTCCGGGATGTGGCGCAGGGCGCGCATCACCGTCGCCAGGTGGATCCGGTGGGCCACCTGGATGGTGAAGCTGAGCAGCGTGAGTAGATGCTCGGGGTCGGGATCCATCGCCACATGCTCGATGTTGGAGCCGGCTTCGGCGATTGCCGCCGCCACCTGGGCGAGAACGCCGCGCTTGTTCTTGACCTCGACCTTGATGCGGATGTCGAACAGCTTGCCCTCATCCGGCTCCCACTCGACATCGATCCATTGATGCGGCTCGCTCGAACGGGACTTGCGGATGGTCGGGCAGTCGTGCGTGTGGATAACCAGGCCGCTGCCCTTCTTGATCGAGCCGATGATCGGGTCACCGGGGATCGGTTGGCAGCAGCGCGCCAACTGGATCGCCATGCCTTCGGTTCCGTGGATGGCAAGCGCCACGTGGCTTGGCGAATCCGCTGACAGATCCTCGCGCGCCAGCAACCGGCGGGCGACGACCGAAGGAAGCCGCTTGCCGAGGCCGATGTCGGTGTAAAGATCATCGAGCGTCTTCTTGCCGCAGCTCCTGACCAGTTGATCCCAGGATTCGGCCGGAATCGAGAGCGGCACGAACCCGAGGGTCAGCAGTTCCTGGCGCAGCAGCCGCTCGCCGAGTTGCGACGATTCCTCGTTCCGCATGGTACGCAGGAAATGGCGAATCTTGCCACGCGCGCGGCCGGTTTTGACGTGGTTCAGCCAGGCCGGATTCGGCGTTGCCTGCGGCGACGTGATGATCTCGACCATGTCGCCGTTGCGCAGCTCGGTGCGCAGCGGCACCAGATCCTGATTGATGCGCGCCGCCGAGCAATGATGGCCGATGTAGGTGTGCACGTTGTAGGCAAAATCAATCACCGTCGCGCCGCGCGGCATGGCCATGATCTTGCCCTTGGGGGTGAATACGTATACTTCGTCGGGGAAGAGGTCGATCTTGACATTCTCGAAGAACTCGGCGGAATCGCCGCTCTGCATTTCGAGAAGCGACTGCAGCCATTTGTGCGTCCTGATGTGCAGGTCACTGCCGCTATCCTCGCTATCCTTGTAGAGCCAGTGCGCCGCCACGCCGTCCTGAGCGACGTGAT
>DAOMFF010000133.1:0-4649 GCA_035429665.1 Azonexus sp. | reverse complement strand
GAAGGCGCGCATCCTGCTGTGGAAGGGCCACTGCTCGGTGCACCAGATGTTCCAGAAATCGCACATCGACGCCTTCCGCGCCAAGTACCCGGACGGCCTGGTGATCGCCCACCCGGAGTGCAATTTCGAAGTCTGCGCGGCCGCCGACTACGTCGGCTCGACCGAGCACATTGTCAGGACCATCAAGGAAGCGCCGGCCGGCACGCGCTGGCTGGTCGGCACCGAACTCAACCTGGTCGACCGCCTGGCCAGGGAGGTCCTGCCGCAGAACAAGATCGTCCAGTTCATGGCGACCACCATCTGCATGTGCTCGACGATGCAGCGCATCGACCCGCAGCATCTGGCGTGGACGCTGGAAAACCTGGCCGAGGGCAAGGTCGTCAACCAGATCAAGGTGCCGGAACACGAGGCCAGGCTGGCCAAGCTGGCGCTTGACCGCATGCTGGCGATTTCCTGACCAGCCATGCGCAAGTCCGCCTCCCTGCACGTCGCGACCTTCAACATCCATAAGGGTTTTTCCCAGTTCAACCGGCGCATGATGGTGCACGAGCTGCGCGAACGCCTGCGTGAACTGAATCCGGACATCGTCTTTCTGCAGGAGGTCCAGGGGCTGCATCTCGGCCATGCCGAGAATCACGACGACTGGCCGAGCGAACCGCAGCACGAATTCCTGGCCGAGGAGGTGTGGCACGACTCGGCCTATGGCAGCAACATGGTCTACGACCACGGCCATCACGGCAACGCGATTCTCTCGCGCTTTCCCATCCTGCATGCGCACAACCAGGATGTGACCCATCTCCAGTTCGAGAAGCGCGGCCTGCTGCACTGCCGGATCGATCTGCCGGGTGGTCCCACGGCGCACTGCGTCTGCGTCCATCTCTCGCTATTCGGCTATTCGCGCCGCCGGCAGGTTGCCGCGTTGGCCGACTACCTGGATGCAGCCTCCGGTCCCAACGTGCCGCTGATCATCGCCGGCGATTTCAACGACTGGAGCAACCGGGCCGGCCACGAACTGGTGAAACGTCTGGGTCTGACCGAAGTCTTCAGCAACCGGAATGGCGCGCCGGTGCGCAGTTATCCCGCCGCCCTGCCGATGTTCCGCCTTGACCGCATCTACGTTCGTGGCTTCAAGGTGCGCCGGACCGAGGTTCATTTCGGGCAACCGTGGTCGGCGATCTCCGACCACGCCGCGCTGTCGGCCCATCTGGCAAGGCATGCTCGCTGAGTTCCTGCCAGGAAACCGGATCACGCTGCTCAATTCGGGAGCCGAGTATTTTCCCGCCCTGCTGTCGGCCATCGAGGCGGCACGCAGCGAAATCTTCCTTGAGACCTATATCTTCGCCGATGACGAAATCGGCCACGAGGTCGCGGGTGCGCTCTCCCGTGCCGCCGCGCGCGGCGTCCAGGTGAATGTCACGGTCGACGGCTTTGGCGCCCGGAATTTCCGCGCCGATTTCCTGCCGCGACTGACCGCCGCCGGCGTCCGCGCGATGTTCTACCGGCCGGAAATCAGTCCCTTTCATCTGCGCCGTCACCGCCTGCGCCGCCTGCACCGCAAGCTGGTCGTCATCGACGCTCGCGTCGCCTTCGTCGGCGGCATCAACATCGTCGACGACAACAATGCGCCGGAGGACATGCGCCCGCACTATGACTACGCCGTTCGCATCGAAGGCCCGACGCTGCGCCAGGTTCACCATGCCGTCCGGCGCATGTGGGAAGTCGTTTCCTGGGCGAAATTCAGGCGCCGCTTCCGCCACACCCTGCCGACCACTCCCGGTTGCGAGATCGCCGGCGAACAGGAGGCCGCCTTTCTCATCCGCGACAACATCCGCCACCGCAACGACATCCTGCATGCCTACATCGCGGCAATCAACGAGGCGCAGAAGGAAATCCTGATTGCCAATGCCTACTTTCTGCCGGGCCTGCGCTTCGGCCTGGCGCTGCATGCCGCCGCCAGGCGCGGGGTGCGGATCACCGTCCTGCTCCAGGGCAAGACCGATCACCCGCTGCTCCGCTACGCGACGCAGACGCTTTACGCGGCGCTGCTCAAGGCGGGGATGCGCATCTACGAGTACGAGAAGAGTTTCATGCACGCCAAGGTCGCCGTCATCGACCGCCTCTGGGCAACCGTCGGCTCGTCGAACATCGACCCGTTCAGCCTGCTGCTCGCCAAGGAGGCCAACCTCTTCGTGCGCAACCCGGCATTCGCGGCGGAACTTCATGCCAGCGTCGGCCAGGCCATCGCCGGCGGCGCCCGCGAAGTGCTGGCCGACGAACTCACCGCCCACCCCTGGTACATCCGTTCCTTGCGCTGGCTAAGCTACGGACTGGTCCGGGCCATCGTCGGCCTGACCGGCTACGGCCCAAAGCACTGGCAGTCGGACGAACAGACGCCGGCCCCCAACTCCTGAGCGGGCTCCTTCCTACTCGCAACTTCAGGCAACTTCGACGGAAGGATCACGAGGCGCACGGCTTGAACCAGCGACCGCCGGCTATCCGTTGCCGGCGCGAACCGTGCGCCCGTTGGGCCGGGGTCGCCTGCCCGGCGGGAAGCGGTGGTCTTGCCGGCGCCGGATAACTCGAGCGCCGGGCGAGCGAATCGCCAAGGATGGAAATCGCGAGGATCAGAAGGGAAGCGATGCCGCAGGCCAATACGACCAAGACAAGCGGAGCGGCACTGATGAGAGGATCCTGATACATGACGTACTCCTATTGACGTTGCAGGAGCCCCCATTGTGCAGAGCTGCGCCGTGCTCCACAATTGCATGCAATGACATACCATGATCTCGATAATGAATAGCTCGCAAGCGGGTGCGCCCTTCGACTGGACGTTGATGCGCTCGTTTCTGGCGGTTCTGGAACGGGGAAGTCTGCTCGCCGCCGCTCGCCATCTCGGCAGCAGCCAGCCGACCCTCGGGCGGCATGTCGCGGAACTCGAGCGTCAGCTCGGCATGGTGCTGTTCGAGCGTACGGGACGCGGCCTCATGCCGACCCAAGTCGCGCTCTCCATCGCCGATCACGCCCGCGCCATGGCGGACAACGCCGATGCCATCGGCCGCGTGTTGACCGGCCAGAGCAAGCAGTTGGCGGGCGCGGTCCGCATCACCGCCGTCCAGACGGTGGCCGGGCACCTGCTGCCGCCCATCCTCGCCCGGCTGCGGGCGCAGGAGCCGGGAATCGCGATCGAGGTCGTGGCGTCCAATGCGATCAGCAATCTGCTGCGGCGCGAAGCGGACATCGCGATCCGGATGGTGCGACCGGACCAGGGTTCGCTGATCACCCGGCACATCGCCGATTCCACGGTCGGCGCCTATGCCCACGAGGATTACCTGCGCCGTCGCGGGGTTCCCCTGACGCCAGCCGACCTGCTGCAACACGACCTGATCGGCTTCGACCAGGGCGATCTGATCATCCGCCGGTTTCAGGAAATCGGGCTGTCGATCGCGCGTGACGGATTCGCAATCCGCAGCGACGACCATCTCGTGCTCTGGGAAGCGCTGCGCGCCGGATTGGGGATCGGCTTTGCCGGAGTCTGGCTGGGGGACAAGGAAGCCGGAGTCCAGCGCGTCCTGCCCGGCCTGGCCCTCGCGATGCCGATCTGGCTCACCGTGCACCGCGAGATCCGTTCGAGCGCACGCATCCGCGCGGTCTACAACTTCCTGGCGCAGGCCATTCCGGAAGCTCTGGCCTGACCAGCCGATCCGGTCGCCCAACCTGAACACGGATCAGAAATCGAGTTGCAGGGTCGCCAGCCGCGCGTAAAGCCCGCCTTGCTGGCGCAGGTCCTCCGGGGTGCCGGTCTCGACGATCCGCCCGTGATCCATGACGACGATCCGGTCGGCCTTCTGCACCGTCGCCAGCCGATGCGCGATGATCAGCGTCGTCCGCCCCATCATGGCGGCGCTGAGACCCTGCTGCACCAGGAGCTCGGACTCGGCGTCGAGGGCGCTGGTGGCTTCGTCGAGCAGCAGGAGACGGGCGCCCTTGAGTATGGCGCGGGCAATCGCGATGCGTTGGCGCTGGCCACCCGACAGCCGCGTGCCGCGCTCCCCGAGAAAGGTCAAGTAGCCCTCGGGCAGGCGCTCGATGAATTCGTCGGCCAGCGCCGCCCGCGCCGCCTGCATGACCTCCTCGTCGCTCGCCGAGGTCCGGCCGTAGCGGATGTTTTCCAGTGCGTTCGCGGAGAAGATCACCGGATCCTGGGAGACGATGGCGATGTCCTTGCGCAGGTCGCGCAGGCGCAACTGGCGGATATCCTGCCCGTTGATCCGTATGCAGCCGCCGGAAACATCGTAATAACGCAGCAGGAGCTGAAACAGACTGGTCTTGCCGGCGCCGGACGGCCCGACCAGCGCCACGCTCTCGCCGGGCGCGATATCGAGGCAGATGTCGTCAAGAGCCCGGACCTGCGGGCGGGCCGGATAGGCGAACACGACATGCTCGAAGCTGATCGCCGCCTGTTCCGCTACCACCGGCATCTGCGGCGCGGGCGTCTCGCGGATCGCGGACCGGGCATGCAGCAGGTCGAGCAGGCGTTCGGTCGCGCCGGCAGCGCGCATCACGTCGCCCCAGACTTCCGCCATGGTTCCGACAGCGCCGGCCACCAGCGCGGCGTAAAGGACGAAGGAGGCAAGTTCGCCGCCGGTCAG
>DAOMFF010000132.1:0-4655 GCA_035429665.1 Azonexus sp. | reverse complement strand
GGGCCGACTGCGAGCAATAGCTGCAATCCTCCGAGCAGCCGCCGGTCTTGACCGAGAGCAGCGTCGAGCGTTGAATGGCGTTGGGATCGAAATGCGCGCGGTGCACGCCCTGGGCGCGCCAGAGCAGATCCAGCAGCGGCATTTCATAGAGGGCGAGCACTTCCTCGACCGTCCACCGGCGGGCGGGGACGGGCTGGGCGGCGATGGAGACGGCGGCGAGGGAACTGGCGTGCATGGGAGGCCTTGCTTGAGAATGATCGGGAGAAAGCGGTGGCGACGTCGCTGAATTTTCGGGGACGCCTGTAGACATGTCAATTTTACCCCAGCCGTTGCGAACTGCCCTCAACCGCGTTGCCGCCCGGCTGCTACCTGGCAGTTGCCTGCTTTGCGCCGCCGACAGCGCCGCCGGCCTGTTGTGCCCGGCGTGCGCGGCCGACCTGCCGCAACTACCCGCTACGCTGTGCCCGCAGTGCGGCGACCAGACGACGCTCGGCGAGCGCTGCGGCGCCTGCCTCAAGGATCCGCCGGCTTTCGCGCGGACACTGGCGCTTTTTCGCTACGAATTTCCGGTCGACCGCCTGATCCAGGCGCTCAAGTATGGTCACCAGTTGCCGCTGGCCGCCTGGTTCGGCGCCCGGCTCGGTCAAATGCTCATTGCCGCGGACCACGATCTCGTCCTGCCGCTCCCGCTCCACCCGTCGCGCCTGCGGACGCGCGGCTTCAACCAGTCGCTCGAAATGGCCCGCCCCGTCGCCAGGGCGCTCGGCGTCGCGATCGACCCGACCTTGCTGTCCCGCACCCGCGCGACGCCGCCGCAGGCCGAGCTACCCCTCAAGGAGCGCGCCAGGAACGTGCGCGGCGCCTTCGCGTGCGCCGGCAACCTCGCCGGCAAGCGCGTGCTACTGGTGGACGACGTCATGACCACCGGCGCGACACTGCGCGAGGCGGCCCGCATACTGAAACTCCACGGCGCCGGGACGATCACCGTCGCCGTCGCCGCCCGCGCCCTGTGCCGCTGATCCCCGGCCAACCCGCCAAGAACCGAGACCATGATCGCCGTCGTCCTCCACCAGCCCGAAATCCCACCCAACACCGGCAACATCATCCGCCTGTGCGCCAACACCGGCGCCGAACTGCACCTCGTCGAGCCGCTCGGCTTCGAATTCACCGACAAGGCGCTGCGCCGCGCCGGCCTCGACTATCACGAATGCGCCCGTGTCGTCCGCCACGCCGACTGGAGCGCCTGTCGGGCCGCGCTCGGCGCGCGCCGGCTGTGGGCGATGACCACGCGCGGAAGCGCCAGCCCCTTCGCCAGCGAACTGGGGGATGACGACGCCTTTGTCTTCGGCTGCGAAACCGCTGGCCTGCCGGCCGCCATCCTCGCCCAGTTCCCGCCGGCGCGGCGCCTGCGCCTGCCGATGCGCGCCGGCCAGCGCAGCCTCAACTTGGCGAACGCTGTCGCCGTCACCGTCTTCGAGGCCTGGCGGCGGGGCGGATTCGCCGGCGCGGGCTGAGCGATGGCCGCTTTGCCGGACATTGTTGCGTCAGAACAACAGGAACGCCCCAAACCTTCCCTGCTGACAAAACATCCGTTGCCCGCC
Organism: Azonexus sp.; assembly: GCA_035429665.1. Lineage (GTDB taxonomy): Bacteria > Pseudomonadota > Gammaproteobacteria > Burkholderiales > Rhodocyclaceae > Azonexus. The sequence goes on along the minus strand of DAOMFF010000132.1, from coordinate 3,054 downwards.
CGCCCGCTCTTTGCCAAAATCGGCTCAACTTCTCGAATCGAGAGGTAAAGCTTAATCGGCTCGCAAGAGAGATTAAAAACTAACCACTAAGGAGAAATTCTGATGCAAAAGAAAATTATCGCCCTGGCAGTCGCCGGTCTGGCCTCCTCGGCCGCCTTCGCGCAGACCAATGTCGTCGTCTACGGCGTTGCCGACGGCACCTTCGATTACGTCTGGCAGAGCGGCAGCCAGCTGCAATCGGAAACAACGACTCTCACCGTCACCCCCGCTGGCGCCATCGTTCCGGCCGGGACCGGCGTGAGAATTTCCAGGCAGGACAACGATGTCGATTTCACCCGCGTATCCGCCAACTCGTCCTACGTCGGCTTCAAGGGTAGCGAAGATCTGGGCAACGGCCTCAAGGCTCTGTTCCAGTATGAAATGACCGTTCGTTTTGACACCGGCAGCGCGAGCTCCCCTGTGGCTCCCGACCGTGATTCGTTCGTCGGCCTCAGCCACGACAAGGCCGGTACCATCGTTCTCGGCAACCTGACCGGCCCGACCCGCGCCCTGGGCGCCGCCCTCGACGTCAACCCGGGTGCCACCGGCATCGGCGCCAACAGCGGCGTGATCGGCAAGATCGCCGGCTCGACGCTCAAGAGTTCCGTCGGCGTTAGCGCCGTCACCGCTGGCACCGGCGCGATTGTCAACGCCTCCAGCACTCTGGGCTACGGTTCGGCTAACGGTTGCGGCCGCAGCGCCACCTGCACGTCGATCTTCGACACCCGCTGGGCCAACTCGATCGCCTATCTGTCCCCGAACTGGGGTGGCTTCTCGTTCGCCGCCGCCTACGTCGCCAACGAGAACAAGACTCCGGATTACGGTACCCAGTACGTCACCACGACCAACGCTGCCGGCGTCTCCACCGTTACGGCGAACCCCTTCGCCGGCGACCTCGCCAAGCTGGACACCTGGGGCTATGACCTCGGCATCAAGTGGGAAGGCATGGGCTTCATGGCTGCCGTGACCTACAACTGGGCGCAGCTCGGCGACTGGGTTGACACCCAGGTCGACAACCTTCGCGTCGGCGGCATGTACACCGCCCCCAACTGGTCCGTCCGCGCCATGTGGGAAAAGACCAAGCTTGACCTGAACAACGGCTTCCTCGCCTCCAACACCGATCAGCAGAAGTTCGGCCTCGGCGGCACCTTCAACATCGGCAAGACCACCCTGCTCGCGCAGTGGTACGGCACCAACAGCGCCAAGGACATCAGCCAGTCCAAGGCCAACCTGTACGAAGTCGGTGCGCTGTACAACCTGTCCAAGCGCACGATGCTGAAGGCCACGTGGGCGATGATCGACAACCAGGACAACTCGGCCGCCGACTTCGGCGTCAATGCCATCGGCAACACGTCTTTCAACGCGTCCCGTACCGTTGGTGCCAATGCTGCCGGCAACCTTGTCGACCAAAGCGTCCTCACCACCTCCGGCTTCGGCGCCAGGAACCAGGGCGTCCAGGTTGGGGTTCGTCACTCCTTCTAATCCGGTCTGACCGATTGGAAAATCAAACGGGCGCTTCGGCGCCCGTTTTTCGTTGTTTGCTGCCTTGCCACAAACGGCAGCGCAACAAGAAGGGCGCCCCGCGGGGCGCCCTTCTTGTTGCCGGCCCGGAATCAGCCGAGCAGGATCAGGTTGTCGCGGTGGATGATTTCCGGCTCGTCGACGTAGCCGAGCAGGTTCTCGATTTCCAGCGTCGACTTGCGGGCGATCAGGCGCGCTTCGCCGCTGCCGTAGTTGCACAGCCCGCGCGCGACTTCGGCACCGCCGGGGGCGATGCAGGCGACCGCCGCGCCGCGCCCGAAATCGCCCTCGGCGGCGACGACGCCGACCGGCAACAGGCTTTTGCCCGCTTTCAGCGCGTTGACCGCACCGGCGTCGAGCAGCAGCCGGCCCGCCAGCTGCAGGTGGTCGGCCAGCCACTGCTTGCGCGCCGCCAGCGGCTGGGTCTGCGACACGAGCAGCGTGCCGACCCGCTCGCCATTGGCCAGGCGGATGATGGCATCGGCTTCGCGGCCGCTGGCGATCGCCGTGTGCGCCCCGCTCTGCGCGGCGCGCCTGGCGGCGATGACCTTGGTGATCATGCCGCCCTTGCCGATGGCGCTGCCAGCGCCGCCGGCCATGGCTTCCAGCGCCTCGTCGCCGGCCGTCGCCTCGTGGATCAGCGTGGCGGCCGGATCCTTGCGCGGGTCGGCGGTGAACAGCCCGGTCTGATCGGTCAGGATGAGCAGCGCATCGGCCTCGATCAGGTTGGCGACGAGCGCGCCCAGCGTATCGTTGTCGCCGAACTTGATCTCGTCGGTGACCACCGTGTCGTTTTCATTGATGATCGGCACCACGCCGAGCCCGAGCAGCGTCGTCAGTGTCGACCGCGCATTCAGGTAACGCTTGCGGTCGGCGAGATCGTCATGAGTCAGCAGTATCTGCGCGGTCTGCAGGCCATAGCGCGAGAATGCGCCTTCGTAGACCTGGACCAGCCCCATCTGGCCGACGGCCGCCGCCGCCTGCAACTCATGGACCGTCCCTGGCCGCTTCGCCCAGCCAAGGCGCCGCACGCCGCAGGCGATGGCGCCCGAGGAAACGAGGACGACCTCCCTGCCCTGGCGCCGGAGGACGCTGATCTGGCGCGCCCAGTCGTCGATCGCCGCGAGGTCGAGTCCGGCCCCGTTATTGGTGACCAGCGCCGACCCGACCTTGACGACGAGACGCCTGGCCTTGGCGAGGCGGGTCTTGTTCATTCGCCCACGCCAGCACCGCCCGGCGCATCATCGGCGATGTCGTCCTCGGGAGGCTTTTCCTGGGGCGTGGGCCGCGCCAGCTGTTCCAGCGCTTCGTAGACCGCGAAGATCAGCGGCTTCGTCCCATCGCCGCTGATCGCGGCAATCGGGAAACACGGGCCGTCGTAGCCGGTCGCCTTCCTGTAGCCCTCGATGAAGGCGGCGAGGGCGGCTTCGCGCTCGTCTGCGGGAATCAGGTCGACCTTGTTGAGCACCAGCCAGCGCGGCTTGGCGGCGAGCG
>DAOMFF010000131.1:0-4750 GCA_035429665.1 Azonexus sp. | reverse complement strand
CGACGCCAACTTCAGCGTCGGCGACGCGCTGGTGCAGGCCGACGGCACGCGCCCGCCTTGGCCGAAAGTCGACGTCATCATCGGCAACCCGCCCTTCATCGGCGCCAAACTGATGAAACCCCTGCTCGGCGCCGATTACGTCAAGAGCGTGCGCCGCGCCTACCCGGAAGTGCCGGGCATGGCCGACTACTGCGTGCACTGGTTCCGCCGCGCCCACGACCACCTGCCGCCATGCACCGCGCAGGACCCGGTCGCCGGCCGCGCCGGGCTGGTCGGCACCCAGAACATCCGCAACAACGCCTCGCGCATCGGCGGCCTTGACGCCATCTGCGCCGACGGCACCGTCGTCGACGCCGTCGACAACCAGCCGTGGAGCGGCGAAGCCAACGTGCACGTCTCCATCGCCAACTGGGTCAGGACGCAGGAACCCGCCCTGCTGCCGAAAACCCGCCGCCTGTGGTTCAAGACCGCGCAGCGCGGAGCCAAGGAATACGATCTGGATTGCCGCGAGGTGGCGCAGATCAACTCGGCGCTGTCTGATGCGGTCGACCTCGGAAAAGCGGCCATTTTGGAGTGCAATTTCGGCTACTGCTACACTGGCCAATATCCGCGTCACAAGGGTTTCATGCTCACCATCGCGCAAGCCGGCGTGTTCCTGGCCGACGCTTCGAACGCTGCGGTGGTTTTACCTTTTCTCGTTGGCGACGAGTTGCTCACCACTGGCCGCCCCGGACGCCACGTCGTTGATTTTCAGACCCGCAACATCCTCGAAGCACAAGCCTTCGCCAAGCCGTTTGCGTGGGTTCAGCACGAGGTCTTGCCGCATGTACAGGCGCTGGCCGATGCCGAACGAGCCAAAACCGGCAAATCAACCGGGCAAGATCAGAACTGGCTGCAAACCTGGTGGCAACATTTCCGGCCCCGCCCCGAACTGATCGGCAAAATCAGCCAGTTGCCGAGGTATCTGGTTTGCTCACGGGTTACCAAGCGCCCGATCTTCGCCTTCGTTGCCTCGAATATCCGCCCCGGTGACGCGCTTTCCTGTTTTGCCCTTGCCGACGACTACAGCTTCGGCATCCTGCAATCTTCCGCCCACTGGCAATGGTTCGTCGCCAAATGCTCGAAGATGAAATCCGATTTCCGCTACACCCCCGAATCCGTCTTCGACACCTTCGCCTGGCCGCAAGCCCCGAGCGAAAAACAGATCGACGCGATCGCCGCCGCCGGCCGCGCAATCCGCCGCATTCGCAGCGACGCCCTGGCCAATCTCACCGGCGGCCTGCGCGCCCTCTACCGCACCCTCGACCTGCCCGGCAAGAACCCGCTGCGCGACGCCCATGCCGCGCTCGACACCGCCGTGCTGGCCGCCTACGGCTTCAGCGCCAAAGCCGATCTGCTCGAACAACTGCTCGCCCTCAACACCCAAGTCGCCCAGCGCCTGAGCAACCAGCAACCCGTCACCGCCCCCGGCATCCCCGCCAGCCACAGCCAGCCGGAAACCCTGCTTTCCGGCGACTGCCTGGGGACTACGCCAACAGAACAAAACTAACGCTTGCCTCTATTAACGACGATCGTTACTATAAACATGATTTCGACGTTCAAATGTCCTGATACCGAAACCCTGTTCAAGGGGCGCCGGGTTGCCCGCTACGCCAATATCGAAACCATCGCCATGCGCAAGTTGCAACAGATCCATGCCGCCGCGTCGCTCGATTTCCTGCGTGTCCCGCCCGGCAACCAACTGGAAAAATTGAGCGGCAACCGCGCCGGCCAGTACAGCATTCGTATCAACGATCAATGGCGCATCTGTTTCCGTTTCGAGAGCGGCAAGGCGCTGGATGTTGAAATCGTCGATTACCACTGAGAAGGAGACGATCATGCCTCGCGAAGTGCCACTTTCCCATCCGGGTGAAATCCTCAACGAGGACTATCTGAAACCCATGGCAATCAGCCAATATGCGCTGTCCAAGGCCATCGGCGTGCCGCCGCGTCGCATCAACGAAATCGTCAAGGGCCAGCGCGGCATTACCATCGATACCGCGTTGCGCCTGGCCGCTTTTTTCGGTACGGATTCGGAAAGCTGGATCAATCTGCAAACCCATTACGATACCGAATTGGCACGCGAAGCAATGGCCGAAGTGCTGTCGCGCATCCACCGCTACAGCGACCAAAAAGCGCATAGTTGAGCCTGTTGCGGTCAACACCCGCTAGACTTCATTTTTCACCAACCACAACACCAAGAGAGACACACCCATGAAACTCGAAACCATCGCCGTTCACGGCGGCTATTCGCCTGACCCGACGACCAAGGCGGTCGCGGTGCCCATCTACCAGACGACTTCCTACGCCTTCGACAGCACCCAGCATGGCGCCGACCTGTTCGACCTCAAGGTCGCCGGCAACATCTACACGCGCATCATGAACCCGACGCAGGACGTTCTGGAAAAGCGCGTCGCCGAAATGGAAGGTGGCATTGCCTCCCTGGCCATGGCGTCCGGCATGGCGGCGATCACTGCGGCGATCCAGACGATTACCGAGGCCGGCGACAACATCGTCACCTCCAGCACGCTCTACGGCGGCACCTACAACCTGTTCGCCCACACCCTGCCGCAATACGGCATCGACGTGCGCTTCGCCGACTACCGCGACCCGGCCGCCTTCGAGAAGCTGATCGACGGCAAGACCAAGGCCGTCTTCTGCGAATCGGTCGGCAACCCGCTCGGCAACATCACCGACTTCGAGAAGCTCGCCGAAATCGCCCACAAGCATGGCGTGCCGGTCATCGTCGACAACACCGTGCCCTCGCCCTACCTGTGCCGCCCCTTCGAGCACGGCGCCGACATCGTCGTCCATGCGCTGACCAAGTACCTCGGCGGCCACGGCAATTCGATCGGCGGCATCATCGTCGATAGCGGCAAGTTCCCGTGGGCCGAGCACAAGGCCAAGTTCAAGCGCCTCAACGAGCCGGACGTTTCCTACCACGGCGTCGTCTACACCGAAGCCCTCGGCCCCGCCGCCTACATCGGCCGCGCCCGCGTCGTGCCGCTGCGCAACATGGGCGCCGCGATTTCGCCGTTCAACGCCTTCCTGATCCTGCAGGGCGTCGAAACGCTGGCCCTGCGCATGGACCGCATCTGCGAGAACTCGCTGAAGATTGCCGGCTTCCTGAAGAGCCACCCCAAGGTGAGCTGGGTCAACTACGCCGGCCTGCCCGAGCACAAGGACCACGCGCTGGTGCAGAAGTACATGGGCGGCCGCGCTTCCGGCATCCTCAATTTCGGCGTCAAGGGTGGGCGCGACGGCGGCGGCAAGTTCCAGGATGCGCTGCAACTGGTCACCCGGTTGGTCAATATCGGCGACTGCAAGACCCTGGCCTGCCACCCGGCGTCGACCACGCACCGCCAGCTCGGGCCCGAGGAAATGGCCAAGGCCGGCGTTTCGGAAGACATGATCCGCCTGTCGATCGGCATCGAGCATGTCGACGACCTGATCGCCGACCTCGACCAGGCGCTCAACGCGTCCTGACCGAAGATCCTGCGAAATGAAAACCCGGCCTGGCGCCGGGTTTTTTTCGACCTGCCGCTATCGACTCCGGAACCAGACCTCAACAACCGTCACAGACTTTCGCCAGCCCCTCCGGGGAGAATCCGGAGTTCAACCCTTGGCGGCCTTCCAGTTGGCATGCTGGAAGTATTTCCCGTAAGATTTCAGGGCTTGCACGACGCGAGCGGCGCCATCATGCCTCGAACTCGCCGTCTTGCCTTCCATCGCCTCGGCACCAGCCAACAGTTCGCCGATGATGATGTGGAGCATCGCGTCGGCTTCCGCTTCGAGCTTGCAGTTCGCCACCGCGTACGCGACGCTCTGGTTGATGGACGCCGCGAGCGCATCGTAATCGGAATTAGCGAAACGATTCCCGTGAATCGACGGAAGCGCTTTCGTCATGGCGTGGTTGATTTCATCCATCGACTTGCGCAACGCCACATCGCTTGCCCATTTCTTCCCTGCGTTCAGATGCAGCTTTTGCACGGGATTGGCGCCGTCTCCGTGATGTTGGTGCGCGTCGACCGCCAGGGCCGCCTGGCCAGCAAATAGGTGGAGAATGAGGGTGCAAACAGCCAATGACACCACAAGCGTCGTTTTCATCTGCCTTCCTTTCAGATAGTTGCCAAATATCCGAGCATTTTTGTCGGTTTTTAGCCGTCTGGCCTTAATCGAAATCAATCGCCGCCGCGATTCACCCTTCATGGCAACGGCACAAATCAGGTCCGCGCATCCGCGCTCCCGAGCCGCACAAGACCGAACAGAAGCGGCGTCAGCGCAGCCAGTCCGAGCGCTCCTGCCACGGTGAACAACGGCACGTAGCCGACCGACTTGGCGAGAACTCCACTCGTTGCGCCGACCAAGCCGGCGAGCAGGACCTGGGCACTGGCCTGCAGCGTGAAATCGGCCCCTTCGTGCTCGGGGCGGCATTTCTGCATCATGGCCGCAAACAGGGCGACCGTAGACATGCCGTCGGCGATTTGCTCGCCGAGGGCAACCAGATAGACCAAGCCGGTGTCGCCCCCGGCATTCACCAACAAAGCCATCGCTGCGATGCCCACGGCCTGCAGGCTGCCGAAGATCAGCAGCGAGCGCCGGGCGCCCAATCGCGCATAGAGCACGCCGCCGAGGGCTGCACCGCCGATGCCGGCGATGCTGCTGATCAGCGTCAACTCGCCGAGCGCGGTGTTGGTCCAGCCCTGATCGA
>DAOMFF010000130.1:0-4778 GCA_035429665.1 Azonexus sp. | reverse complement strand
CCGGCCCAGCGTTCGCTCCCTTGACGGACGACCTCTTCGAGCGCGCCTTCGCGCGCGTAGCTGTCGCGAACCTCGCTTGCCCCGTTGCGTCGCTGCAGGACCTCGGTGCGCAGCAGGTTCAATGCTTCGGTTGAACCGAGATCGTAGGCATGCACCTCGACGATGGCCATCGTCCGCAGGATATCGTCGCGGATGACGCGTTGTTCGGCGCTGCCGGGCACGACCAGCGTGCCGTCATAGCCGAAGCGGCAGGCCTGGAAACGGTTGAAGGTGTAGACCAGGTAATCGTCCTCGCGCGGCTCAACCGGCTTTTCCTCGAGCAGATAACGCGCCAGGGCCTGGGCATAAGCGGCGATCTGCGCGGCCCGGTCCACGGTCAGCGGCGTATCCATCACGCGTAGCTCGATGGTGCCGAATTCGGGCTTGGGACGGATGTCCCAATAAAAGTCCTTCATGCTCTTGACGACGCCGGTGGCGATCATCTTGCGGTAATAGGCGGTAAAGTCGTCCCAGTTCAACACGAAGGGCGCGCGTCCGCTGAGCGGGAAGGCAAAGACCGAATTGAGTCGCGCCGACTGGAACCCGGTGTCGAAGCCCTGCACGAAAGGCGACGCGGCGGACAGGGCGATAAGGTGCGGTATGTAGCGACTGAAGGCGTGCAGCAGCCACAGCGCCTGGTCCGGGCAGGCGCACCCGATATGGACATGCTGGCCGAAAATGGTGAACTGCTTGGCCAGATAGCCATAGAGCTGCGAAAGGTGGTGGAAGCGCGGGGCATCGAAGATGGCTTGCTGTCCCCAGTGTTGAAATGGGTGAGTGCCGCCCCCGGAGAGCAGGATGCCGAGGCGGTCCGCCTGATGCACCAGGGTGTTGCGAATACTGCGCAACTGGCTCAAGGCATCGTTGTAGTCCAGGCAAATGTCGGTTGACAGTTCGATCATCGAATCGGTCATTTCCGGTTTGATGTCACCCGGGTGCTGACGGCCGGCCATTTCGCGCAACAGGTCCGGGGCCGCACCGATCAGGTTGTAATCTTGGCTGCCGACGATCTGCAGTTCCAGTTCGACGCCCAGGGTCAACGGCGCGGACTGCGAGAATTTGGGCAGTTCGCTCTCTGTTTCTTCAGTCACGACGTTCTCCGCTCCACTTGAGACACAATGCAACGATCACCGGGCCGGCCAGTTCCATGATGGCCGCCGCGCTCATCGCGACAGGGATCATGGTGCCCTGCAACTGCGGGTAGATGCGGCCGATTTCGGCGGCGGCCACCATCACCGGCCCCGCCGCCGGGGAGAGCGCGAGGCCCAGCAGCAGCCCCTGGCGCCAACTGATGCCGGCGGGCCGCGCCAGCAGCAGGATGCCGCACAGCTTGGCCAGGCTGCGTGCAGCGATCAGGACGAGGGCCAGGAAGCCACCAGTCAGCAGGTGCTCGATCTTGATCTGCGCGCCGACCACGAGAAATAGCATGACCACCAGCACGCCGCCGACCGAGCCGAAGTGTCGCGGGAACACCCAGGCGCGGGGGGCGCCATTGCGCAAGACGATGCCGGCGAACAGCATGCACAGGGTCACGGGCAGGCGCAGGGCCTCGATCAGGCCGATGGTCATCAGCACGAGGCCGAGCAGTACGGCGGAGGCGTACTCGTCGCGCAACCGCAGCCAGCGATCCAGCCTGCTGACCGCCTCGGCCAGCAGCATGCCGACGAGCAGTCCGCCGCCGAGCAGGTAGAGGGGATGGGTGATCGCCAGCACCCAGTCGTCGCTGTAACGCTGGTGCAGCACGCCCAATGCCAGATGGACGGTGACGACGGCGTAAATGGTGTTGAGCGCCGTCAGGATCAGCAGACGGGTGCTGACCTGACCCTGCGCATTGCTCTCGGCGACCACGCGCATGATGACGGCGGGTGAGGTGGCCATCCCGATCGCGGCGAGCAGCACGGCCGGTTCGGCAGCCAGGCCGAGATGCCGGCTGACCAGAAACACCGCGCCGAAGGCAGCCAGCGATTCACAGAGGCTGGTCACCAGGAGCCAGCGGTTGTTGCGCAACCAGCGCAGATCGACACGACTGCCAAGTTCGAAGAGCAGGATGGCGAGGGCGACGTCTAGTCCGCGGTGCAGCCATTCGCTATGTTCGGCGATCAGCGGGTCGCCCGCCAACGCGGCGACCAGCATGCCGACGATCGGGTAGGCGGTGATTCTGGGCAGACCGAGATGATGACGCACCCATTCGCCGGCCAGCGCGGCCCCAACGACCGCCAGCGCGACCCACAGCAAGGGGCCGACAGTGAGTGGCCAGTCGGGGAGGAAAAAGATGGAAGATTTCATTGCGGATACGTTGAGGGTTGTCGGGCGATAACGAGAGTAAGAGAATGAGGCTCTCGGCAAATTGGATTATTATGCCCCTTCGGGCCAAGGAGTTCACCATGAAACGTACCCTCAAGATCGGTCTGTCCGCTCGGCTGCTGCACCCGCGAGCGGGTGGCAAGGGTCTCGAGAGCAAGACGCTGCAATACCTCGAGCAGTCGGTGGCGCAATGGATCATGGGGCGGGACGTCCTGGTATTCATGATTCCCTCCATTACCCGGGATGGCATGCTTGACCGTAGCGTAATGCGATTGAGCGATTACGCCAAGAATCTCGACGGACTAGTCCTGCAAGGCGGCGCCGATATCAATCCGGCAGCCTACGGTGAGACGGAGATGCGCCCGGAATGGGCGGGCGACCGGACGCGCGACATGTACGAGATGGAATTGCTGCACGAGTTCCTCGAGTGCGGGAAGCCGGTCCTCGGCATCTGCCGCGGCGCCCAGTTGATCAATGTCGCCATGGGCGGCGCGCTTTATCAGGATATTGCCTCGCAACTCCCTGAATCCACCGAACATCTCGCCGAGGCATACGATCGTCATGCGCATGGCATCGTTCTGGAAAAAGGTGGGCTGCTGGAAAAGCGGCTGGGGAATCCCGCTCAATGCAAGGTCATCTCGATCCACCATCAAGGCATCCGTACCCTCGGACGCGATCTCGTCGTCGAAGCGCGAGCGGAAGGCGACGGGATGATCGAGGCGATTCGCGGCACGGGGCGAAATTTTCTGCTCGGCCTGCAATGGCATCCGGAATTCCGGCGACCGGGCGACGCAGGCATTCTCGATTGTCTGCCTCTGCTCGAAGCCTTTCTCGACGCCGCCCGCAGCCGGCGCTGGCTCTAGCAATTCGGCCGGCGGCAGCGGCCTCTACCCCGGCCCATGACTGGAGATCGTCCAGCCCACGCCGGCTTGCTGAATCCTGTTCATGCAATCCAGGCTATGGCATGGTGCGAAAATGTTGCGTTGCACAATGATTTGATCGTCGCGAAGGGGGAATAGCATGTTCGATTTCTGGATCCAGTTTGCACTGGTCTTGACCGCCATCCTGATCGGCATTCGCCGCGGCGGGGTGGCGCTGGGCCTGATCGGCGGCCTCGGGGTTGCCGTGTTGACCTTCGGCTTCCGGGTGGCGCCCTCGGAGCCGCCGATTACCGTGATGCTGATTATTCTCGCGGTCGTCACGGCCTCGGCAACCTTGCAGGTGGCCGGCGGGCTGGACTACCTGGTGCAGCAGGCGGAGCGCCTGATGCGGGCGCATCCGCAGCAAATCACCATGCTCGCACCACTATCGACCTTTCTCCTGACGGTCTGCGTCGGTACCGGGCATGCGGTGTATTCGCTGCTTCCGGTCATTGCCGACGTCGCGCTGAAAACGCGAATTCGCCCCGAACGGCCAATGGCCATTTCCAGTGTCGCCTCGCAGATGGGGATCACGGCGAGTCCGGTCGCGGCAGCGGTCACGACCTTCCTGGCGATGACGGCCAAGACCAACGAGCCGGTGACGCTGGCGCAAATCCTGATGGTCACGGTTCCCGCCGGTCTCGTCGGGGTGATCGCGGCAGCGGTGTGGAGCATGAAGCGCGGTGTCGAACTCGATCAGGATCCGGAATTTCTCGAGCGCATGAAGGATCCGGTGTTTCGCGCCAGCGTCGAAAAATCGGTGACGACGCTCGACAAGGAATTGCCGCGCACGGCAAAGCTGTCGGTCGTGCTGTTCTTCTCGGGCATCCTGACCATCGTCGGCCTCGCGCTGTTCCCGGAATTGTTGCCGCTGGCCAGGGGCAAGCCGATTCCGATGACCACCGTCGTCCAGGTCATCATGCTCGCCTTCGGTTCCTTCATTCTCTTTGCCGGCAATCTCAAGGCGGCGGAGATTGCGCGCTCCGAGGTCTTCATCGCCGGGATGATCGCCGTGGTCTCGATCTTCGGGATCGCCTGGATGAGCGACACCTTCGTCAAGGCGAACGAGGAGTTCCTGGTCAGGAACATCAAGACGATGGTCGAGTACGCGCCGTGGACCTTCGCCCTGGCGATGTTCGCCGTCTCGGCCTTCGTCAAGAGCCAGGCGGCAACGCTGACCATCATGCTGCCCTTCGGCCTGGCGCTCGGCTTGTCGCCGCATCTGCTGCTCGGCCTGATGCCGTCGTGCTACGCCTACTTCTTCTTCGCCTTCTATCCAAGCGATCTCGCGGCGATCAACATGGACCGCAGCGGCACAACCCGCATCGGCAAATACCTGTTGAATCACAGCTTCATGATTCCGGGACTGATCGGGGTCGGCGTGTCGACCGTGGTCGCCTATGGCCTGTCGCAGATGTACTTTTAGGATTCCGGTTCAGGCGGGTGCAGGTCGGCGTGCTGATGGATGGCGCCGTCAGTCGGCCCGCCGGATTTCAAGGCTCGACAGTGCTTGAT
>DAOMFF010000129.1:0-4822 GCA_035429665.1 Azonexus sp. | reverse complement strand
GGAAGGAAGCAGCCACAGCCATTTACTGCAAGTGCCGGGGGTTAGGCTCGCCATTTCTTTTCTTCGTTCTCGTGGGGCGCATGAGTTACCAGGTTCTCGCGCGAAAGTGGCGGCCGCGCAGCTTCACCAGTCTGGTCGGACAGGAACACGTGGTGCGTGCCTTGACGCATGCACTGGCCAGTCAGCGGCTCCATCATGCCTATCTATTCACTGGCACACGCGGGGTAGGCAAGACGACCCTGGCGCGTATTCTCGCGAAAGCCCTGAACTGCGAAAGTGGCGTCACAGACACGCCCTGCGGCATTTGCTCGGCATGCCAGGAGATCGATGCGGGACGCTTTGTCGACCTTCTGGAAGTCGATGCGGCGACCAATACGCGTGTCGACGAGATGCGCCAGTTGCTGGAGAACGCGGTATACGCGCCGACCCGTGGCCGCTACAAGGTCTACGTGATCGACGAAGTACATATGCTCTCCAACTCGGCATTCAACGCGATGTTGAAAACGCTCGAGGAGCCGCCCGAGCACGTCAAGTTCATACTGGCGACGACCGATCCCCAGAAGATTCCGGTTACAGTGCTCTCGCGCTGTCTGCAGTTCAATCTCAAGCAGATGCCACCGGGCTCGATTGCCGCTCACTTGGCCCATGTCCTCCAGGCCGAGGGCGTTGCGTATGACCTACCGGCGCTCGGGTTGATTGCGCGGTCTGCAGCCGGCAGCATGCGCGATGCGCTCTCAATTCTCGACCAGGCGATAGCGCACGGCGCCGGCAAGGTCGAGGAGGCGCAGGTTCGCGTAATGCTCGGGACGGTCGACCTGGACTATCTTTATTCGGTCCTCGAGGCGGTTCGATCCGGTGACTCGGCCGACCTTCTGCGCCTGGCTGCTGAAATGGCGTCGCACAGTCTTTCGTTTGGCCTCGCGCTTCAGGAACTCGCGGGTTTGTTGACCCGCCTGCAGGTGGTTCAATGCGCACCAGGTTCGTTGGATGACGAGAACCCAGACCGAAGCCGTCTCCTGGGCCTGGCTAGCAGGCTCTCGCCGGAGTTCGTCCAATTGGCATATCAGATCGTGATACACGGCAGGGCCGAACTACCGTTGGCGCCGGACGAATACGCCGGCTTCGTGATGACCCTGCTACGCCTGCATGGCTTCAGGCCGGAGTCGGTGGCTGACGTCGTGCAGGCGGTGCAGACATCTGTTCAGCGGGCGGCAGCAGCGAACGTCCCTGGCCTGGGCGCGATCCCCGGGCGGCTTGCACCGCAAGACTCCCGGGTGCAGTCTGGCGGGAAAAACAGCGCCGAGGGCGTTCCCAAGAATGAGTGGCGTGACATAGTTGCCGCGCTTCATTTGAATGGTCTCGCACGGGAGCTTGCGCAGCATTGTGAACTCAAGGAGATCAGTGAATCCGACTGCGTGCTTCGTCTGGCGCCGGTGCATGGCCATCTCCAGATGAAACCGGCGCCGGAGAGACTGCAGCAAGCGCTCAGTACCTATCTGGAGCGTCCGGTTGCCGTACGCTTCGAACTTGCGCCGACCGAGGGCGATACCCCGGCGGTAGCCGTCAACAGGGAGCGGCGCGAACAGCAAGAAGAGGCAGTTGCCTCGATCGAGAAGGACGCATTTGTCCGAGATGTCATCGAGAATTTCGATGCCTCACTGGTTGAATCGTCAATCAAACCCATCGTATAGCGGAGATCAAGACATGATGAAAGGTGGCTTGGCAGGCCTGATGAAGCAGGCCCAGGCAATGCAGGACAACATGAAGAAGGCGCAGGAGCAGCTTGCGCTGACAGAGGTTGAAGGGCAGTCTGGTGCAGGCATGGTCAAGGTGGTGATGACCTGTTCCCATGACGTCCGTCGGGTAAGTATCGATCCCTCTGTCCTCGATGACCGCGAGATGCTTGAAGATCTGGTTGCTGCCGCAATCAACGATGCCGTGCGTCGCGGCGAGGAACTGAGCAAGGAAAAGATGGCGGGCTTTGCCGCGGGTCTGAACCTGCCCCCGGGGCTCAAGCTGCCGTTCTGAGCGCGTGAACCCCTCGGGTCTGCAGGTGCTGATCGAAGCGCTACGCTGTTTGCCTGGCGTAGGACCGAAGTCGGCTCAGCGCATGGCCTATCATCTTCTGCAGCACGACAGGAAAGGGGCGCAGCATCTTGGGGATGCCCTGTCAAATGCGCTGGCATCGGTGCGTCATTGCCGGCGCTGCAACACCTTTGCCGAGAACGAAATTTGCGAGCGCTGTGCCTCGCCCCGCCGGGATGCGTCATTGCTCTGCGTGGTCGAAACCCCGGTTGACATGAACATGATGGAGCAGACGCATTCCTATCATGGGCTTTATTACGTTCTGATGGGCCGAATTTCCCCGCTGGATGGCGTCGGTGCCCGTGAACTCGGCCTTGATCAACTGGTTTCGCGTGTACTCGATGGTGTGGTTCGGGAGGTGATTCTGGCAACGAACTACACCAACGAAGGTGAGGCGACCGCACATTACATCGCCGCCATTCTGCAGCCAAAAGGAGTCAGCGTTACAAGAATAGCCCGTGGCGTGCCGGTCGGCGGTGAGCTTGAATATGTCGATAGCGGAACTCTGGCGCAGGCTCTACGGGAGCGCAGGACTTGTTCGGGGTGACAATGGCTTTTATGGGAACTTTCCGTAGCGTATAATTTAGCGTTTCTTTTTAATCCCATCCAATTCCTTTAGGGGTCAGCGTTATGAGCAATCAAGGAAAAATGGACTGCGGCAGACGGCGTCTGATCGTCGCTACCGCGGCCGTGGGCGGGGCTGGTGCGGTTGCCGCGCTGGTGCCGTTCGTCTCCAGCTTGCTTCCATCCGAGCGCGCCAAGGCGGCAGGCGCTCCGGTAGAAGTCGATATCGGCAAGTTGGAAGCGGGCCAGATGATGACTGTCGAGTGGCGCGGCAAGCCGGTATGGATCATCAACCGGACTGCGGAGATGCTCGGTACCCTGCCCAAGCTGGATGGTCAGATGGCCGATCCGAATTCGGACAAGGATATGCAGCCAGCGTACGCGAGGAATGAGACCCGCTCCATCAAGAAGGAGTTTATGGTGGTCATCGGCATCTGCACACACCTTGGCTGTTCACCTTCCTCGAAATTCAAGGCGGGCGCGGAAGAGGGCATGCCCGGTGACTGGCTGGGTGGATTCCTCTGCCCATGTCATGGTTCGACTTTTGACTTCGCTGGGCGCGTTTTCAAGTCGAAGCCCGCGCCGACCAATCTCGAAGTTCCGCCGCACGTGTATCTGTCCGACAGCCGTATCCTGATCGGCGAAGACAAGAAGGGAGCATAGAAATGGCTGCTGGCAAAGTCGAAAAGTACAAGTCTGATGGGTCCCTCGGCGGCAACGCCCTGGAGTGGGTGGACGCCCGCTTTCCGGCCACGTCGATGTGGAAGGAACACCTCTCCGAGTACTACGCTCCAAAGAATTTCAATTTCTGGTATTTCTTCGGTTCCCTGGCATTGCTGGTTCTGGTCATCCAGATCGTCACCGGCATCTTCCTCGTCATGCACTACAAGCCCGATGCCGCGCTGAACGCCAACGGCGTGCCGGTTGCGTTCGCCAGCGTCGAGTACATCATGCGCGACGTACCCGGAGGCTGGCTGATCCGCTACATGCACTCGACTGGCGCCTCGGCCTTCTTCATCGTCGTCTATCTGCACATGTTCCGCGGCCTGCTCTACGGCTCCTATCGCAAGCCACGCGAACTGACTTGGCTGTTCGGGGTTGGCATCTTCCTCGTGCTGATGGGTGAAGCCTTCTTCGGCTATCTGCTACCGTGGGGCCAAATGTCATTCTGGGGTGCACAGGTGATCGTGAACCTATTCTCGGCACTGCCGCTGATCGGTCCGGATCTGTCTCTCATCATCCGCGGCGATTTCGTCGTCGGCGACGCGACCCTCAACCGTTTCTTCTCGTTCCACGTCATAGCTTTCCCGCTTGTGCTGCTCGGCCTTGTTGCCGCGCACATTCTGGCGCTGCACGAAACCGGGTCGAACAATCCGGATGGCATAGAGATCAAGGCCAACAAGGATGAAAACGGCATCCCGCGCGACGGCATTCCCTTCCACCCGTATTACACGGTCAAGGACATCGTCGGCGTCGTGGTCTTCCTGTTCGTGTTCTCCGCGGTGCTCTTCTTCGCGCCGGAAGGTGGTGGCTACTTCCTCGAGTACAACAACTTCTACCCGGCAGATCCGCTCAAGACCCCGCCACACATCGCGCCGGTCTGGTACTTCACGCCCTACTATTCGATCCTGCGCGCCATGGTCTGGAACTTCTTCGGCCTCGATGCCAAGTTCTGGGGTGTGGTGGCGATGGGGGCCTCGGTCGTGATCTTCGCTTTCATGCCTTGGCTGGATCGTAGTCCCGTCAAGTCGATCCGCTATCGTGGCCCGATCTACAAGACCCTGTTGACCCTGTTCGTGATCTGCTTCTTCATCCTTGGTTATCTCGGCACGCAGCCGCCGTCCCCAATGGGCGAACTGGTTTCCCAGATCTGCACGTTGTTCTACTTCGGTTTCTTCCTCGGCATGCCGTGGTGGTCGCGCATGGACAAGTTCAAGCCCGTGCCCGAACGCGTGACGATGAAGTGAGGATGCGAAAAATGAAAAAATTTCTGATGGCATTGCTTTTTGCACCTCTCACCGTTCTCGCCAGCGGCGGTGCTCACCTTGACCACTGGCCAGGCGGAGTCGGCGACAAGGCGGCGTTGCAGAATGGCGCCAAGCTGTTCGTCAATTACTGCCTGAACTGTCATGGCGCCTCGCATCTGCGCTACAACAAGCTGACCGAGATTGGC
>DAOMFF010000128.1:0-4831 GCA_035429665.1 Azonexus sp. | reverse complement strand
GGCGCCAGGGTCAGGCTGACCTTGAATCCGCTGGCTGCGCGGTAGCCAAACAGACTGACTGCGGCAGGGTTGACCAGCCGGCAATCGAGACGAACGCCGGAGCGGAGTGATCCGTCAGTAGCTTCAGGTGCTGATACAGTGGTGATGCGGGTCACGCTGGCGGCCAGTTCGAGTTGCAACGTGACCTCGGAAAAGCCGAACCACAGCGGTGGGAGCGCCACGCCCCCTTGGGGGGTGGCGACATAGCGGGTTACCCGCTCCTGGGCGTCCTGATCCAGACGGCGTTGCGCCTGGACCACGCCATCCACAGCCTCGGCCAGCAGCGCCGCCAGGGACGACTGCTGGCCGAGTGGGGGTGGAGAAGCGGGAACGGCCATGCCTAGAAGGTAAGCGTCGTGCTGTTGGAGACCAGGCCGAGGCGGGCCGAGAGCACCACGTCCTTGGGCGCGATATCCGGGGCGTCGCCCAGAAAGTCCCGGCGCAGGGTGATGGCCACTTGCCCGGCGGCATCGGTGGTTTCGACACCGGCCACCGAGAAGTTCCAGGGCGCGCCGTCGGTTTCAATCGAGAGCGATTTGCCGGCGATCGGCGTGCCATCCTGCTTGCGCAGTTCGAGCAGGGCCGACATGGTGCGGGCCACCAGTTTGCCGCCGGTGATGACGTCGACGATTTCGCCGGCTACCACGTTGAGGCTTGGTCCACGGATGACCTGCCGTGGCGGAGGCACGCCGATGTCGCGCTTGGGTTGCAACAGGGCGCTGGCCCGGACGTGGCCGAAGGAGCGGTCGGCACTGGTGTCGATGTTGCTGCTGGTGTCGGTGGAACCATAGTTCATGGAGGTATAGCCGAAGCCGAGGATAATACCGAGCCCGGCATTGCCCGAGCCATCGCTCGAATGGAAGGTGCTGGTCGTCGATTCCTGGCTGGATACGAATTCACCGGCGTAGAACTGTCCTTGCAGTCGGACAGCGGTCCATTCGTAGAACACCGGGTCGATGAAGTTGATCAATGGCAATTTGCGGGTAAAGGTCTTCGACTCGTCGAGATTACCCTCGTCGTCGTAGATGCTTTCCTGTACCGCGATGACATCTACTTGAGTGGTAGCGAGGACCGAGGCCATGGCGGCGCCGGTCTGGTTGAGTTTGAACTGGGTGTCGGCAACGGCTTTGCCGGTTAATTCGACCAGCTTGCCGAAGCTCATGCCGGCGCGGCCGAGCTCGTCGGAAACGTCGGCGGTGCCGGTCAGACCGAGGGCTGTTGAACCGGCGCCGACGGGGAAGGGAGTGTTGGCCATTGAGGTCTCCTTGAGTCAGAATTCAGATGACAAGATCGAAACGCTTGGAAATCTGCCCCAAACGGATGGTCAGGCTGCGCTTGACGGGCTGGGCGAAACCCAGGGTAATGCTGCGTCGCAGGGTGACCTTGCATTGACCGTCGGCGTTGGTCGTCGAACCGGTAAAGGGCGCGGTCGTGGAAAACGAGGGCAGCAGGCCGCCGGCGTCGAGTTCGATGACCTTGCTGGGATTGGCGGCACCACTTGCCTTGCGGACGTTGATCAGTACATCGACACTGCGTTCGGTGACGACGCCGCCAACCTTGGTCTCGACAATGCTGCCTTGGGCAACGAAGATCTGGGGGCCGATGGAGACGCTGGCCGGCACGGGGAACTTGGTCGTCCGGCGGGGTGCCAGGGTGGCGTCGAGTTGGACAACCCCGCTGGACCATTGGGCCTCGCGATGGGTGTTGGCCATCATCGACCGGTAGGTCTCGGTGTCGGACATGTAGCCGACTCCGACATAGCCGAAGAAGAGGCCCGCGAGACCGAGACTATGTTGCTCTGAAGCGACGCTATAACTTACGCCGGTTTCATCGTCCATGGCGCCGACATTCATGTCCAGCGAGATGGCGACATGTTTCCACTCGTGCACCGTCGGCGTGACAAAGTTCAGGACTGATAGTTCATTGGTGATGAGTTCCGTGGCGGCGACGTCCGGCAGGCCGTTGTCATCAAGGTGCTCGACAACCTCGGTAACTACCGTGATCTTGGTGTCGGAGAGTTTGCGTACTGTCTCGATGATGCCATTGTCGAGAGCCGCCTGGGAATTTGCCACTCCCAGACCGATCGATGACAGGATGTTGCCGAAGGTGGGAGCGATGTTCTCGAGTTGTCCCGAGGCGTCGGCGGCTAGCCCGAGCAGGCCGCCATCACCTCCGGCGCCCAATGGTGCCGGAAAGCCGGCGCCGCGAAGCGCGATACCGCCGGCGCGGGCTGCCGTTCGTGGCCCGCTGCTGCGTGTCTTGTTGCTGGTCTTGCTTTCGTTTGCCATGGTGACCTCCGTGGGGTGATGTCGCGGGAAAGGACTGCGGCGAAGCTTGTCTTATCCTGCCGCAGGTTCGATGGCCCAGGCCAGCGCGTAACGCTGGGGTCCGTCCATCACGTTGAAACCGCTGATGCGGAGAACATAGTGGCCGGCTGTCAGGGTCGGCAGGTCAATGCACTCGACCGGGTTGCAGCGGTCCGGCGTCATCGATGGCGCGAGGCCGGCAATGCTGCCGAGAGCAATGGCCTGACCGCCGGCATCGAGGAGGCTGAGATCGAGATCATTGATCAGGCGTTCGCCGGGCGGATCGTACCAGCACAAGACGACGCGCAGATGGCTGTTGGCTGTCAGGCGCAAAGCGATATCGCGGTGCTGGCCGGTCTCCAGGCGCTGACTTGCCGCATCGCGCAGGTTGACTCGCCAGCCGGCTCGCGCATTGATCGACGGGGGCAGTCCGCGGGCGACGTCGAGACGGCCGAACCCGGCTTCCCAGACGCTGGCCTGACCGCCTGTCCGCGCCCGCACGGGGATACAGGCAAGCAGGGCGAGCGCCTTGAGGGCGGCGCCGGTCGGGGTGCGCCGGGACTTCTGCCATTCCCGCCGCCAGGCCTGGCGGAGCAGGGCCAGAGCGCCAGTGACCAGCGGTGCTGCCATCGAGGTGCCACCGTCGTACATGTAGAGGGGCAGCGGATCGGCCAGTCCCCAGCCCTGGTAGGTGGTGGACCGCGACCGGGTGGATACCAGATTGGTACCCGGCGCGCAGAGATCAGGCTTGGCGCGTCCATCGCGCGTCGGACCGCAGGAACTCATCGGGGCGATGCGATCGGCTTCGCCGGAGACTGGGTCGTTACGGTCAGCCAGAGCGGGCCAGCGCCGGGCACCCGGATCCAGTTGGCCCCAAGTGGCACGGGAACCCCTGCCAACCAGGGGGCCTTCGCAAGCGCCGACGGCCAGCGTGTTTTTGGCGCAGGCCGGGGCGTAGAGCGAACCGCTATCGATGTGGCGATTGCCATCCCGGTCGACGCCGTCATTGCCGGCGGCACACACGACCACCGCCAGGGGGAATTCCCGAAGATAGAGATCGGTCTCAAAGCAGTCGTCGTTATAGGCGCCCTGGGTGGGGTCGCCCCAACTCAGGTTGTGCAGGGTGGCGCCATGGGCCTCACCGGCACGATAGAGGTCGCGCAGATCCACCGGCCGGCCGGCAAGGTAGTAGCCCGAAGGCAGTCGGGCAGCGGCGGCAGGCAAGACGTCGACTTTCTGCTCCAGGGCGAGAAAGACAAGTTCGGCGGCGGGAGCCAGACCGCCATGCAGGCCGCGACTGGCAACCCCCGAACCGAGGGCGAGGCCGGCGACATGGGTGCCGTGGCCGCTGGCGCGATCAGCTGCATCGTCGGTGCGAGCGTTGGCAAAACCTGCCCAGGTTGGGTTCATGGGCAAGGAGATCAGGGCTCTTAGCCGACCGGTGAAATCCGGGTGCATGCCCGAGGTCGGGTCGCCGCTGTCGAGACCGGTATCCGCAACGGAGATCACTTCCCCCTCACCAGCGAGTCCCCAAGGATTGGGAAATGTTGCCGGGACGCCAAGGCTGACCCGTAGTTCAGCGGCCGAGAGCAAGGTGGGAAGGCGAGCCACATCGGCAAGCTTGACGCCTGGCAGAGCTCGCAACCCATCCGGATTGCCAGAAAAAACAACCCTTAGCTTCGTGGTCCCGGCATGGAGAACTTGGATTCCCTTGGCTTTCAGCAGACGTTGAACACGCCTGGTCCCCGGGCGGTCGAAACAAACAATGTCCACCAGGTTGTCTGGCAGAACGCTGTGATGAACGGACTGGCCTGCAGTTCCAAAACGCTGGCACAGCGCTTCGGTGTAGTCGCATCCCGCCAACACAAAACCCAGGGATCTGAGCATCGACGGGGATTTGGCGTAGCCAGGAGGGAGGTCGACACAGACCCCGCAAGGCGGACACCAGAAGCGAATTGCGAAGCCAGCGGCGTTGAGGAGCTTTCTCCATTCCGGTTGTACAGGCCCCGCCAAACGCAACACAGCGCGCGGCGTGCGGCCTGACGGCCAAGCGCCGACGGGTAGTGGCAGCGCATTGCCATTGACCCATACGGTACATTCCGAAGCAGATTGGGTTTGACTCACTGGCTCCTTCCTTGACGGTTGGTGTGAAACCCAACGGGTTAGCGTCGATTGATCATCGAACGGTTCCTATGGACTTGATTCTAGGAACTGGCATCTTCGAGTCAAGCGTTTTCCGGAATAGTTTTCCACCTTGGGGAAAAGAGGGTTTGGTGCCATGTTTCGCCACTGACTGGGTTAGGTGCAAACAAGGGACTAACGTGCGACACATGGTGGCATTTCCGCCATTGGCCGAAGCTTGGCCGGGCGTTTGGCACATCAGCGGCCCCTGCTCACTATTGCAAAGTCAGTATCGTCGCCAGACCTGCCAGCGTTCGCGCCCGGAAAACACCGGAATCGAGTCGTCGACCGCAGCATCCTCGATG